>CAIWAX010000203.1 GCA_903910795.1 uncultured Anaerolineae bacterium | reverse complement strand
CGCTAAGAACACACGATTTGCGATTTGCTTAGCAAATCGGCAAATCGCACCGGAACGCAAGTGCAGGTGTGCGGGGTGAAAGAACCCCCGGCCCTCGCCAAGAACATGCGAGGTGAAAGAACCCTTCCCGAAACGGGAAGGGGGAGACGGTACTTTTTGTGGTGATTTCGCGCCAAATTCGGGCGCGAAACACCACTTGCGGGGAAAATGGTGATTAGCGTTTCACCAGGGCATCAAAACTTGATGATTATGCATAAACCAGGACATGGGTGAGTAGTTACAAAAGCGGTAAAAAGCGAGTGACACGAACTTGCCCGCTCTCACCCCAATACCACGTTATCAATCAGGCGGGTTTTGCCAACAAAAGCTGCCAGGGACAGCAGGGCTCTGGCGTTGATTTGCTCAAGCTCAACCAGGGTATCGTAATCGGCGCACGAGATATATTGCAGGCTGACCTGTGGCTCGCCAGCGAGGACGGCTTTCACTTTCTGGCGCAGCCCTTCGGCATCCCGTTGGCCGGCTTCATAATCTGCGCGGGCGGCGGAAAGGGCGCGGTATAAGACCGGCGCGGCCTGGCGCTGTTGCGCATCCAGATAGGTGTTGCGGCTGGACATGGCCAGTCCGTCCGTTTCACGCAGTGTGGGGCAGACGATGATGTCCAGCGGGTAGCTCAGGTCGCGGGTCATTTGGCGCAGGACGGCGGCCTGTTGGGCGTCTTTTTGGCCGAAATAGGCCCGATCTGGCCGGGTGGCATTGAATAATTTGGCTACTACGGTTGTGACACCGCGGAAATGTCCCGGGCGCATGGAGCCTTCCAGGGGTTTGGTCAGGTTGTCGACTTCAACCCAGGTCTGGTAGCCGGGTGGGTACATGACTTCGGGTGAGGGCATCCAGACCAGGTCGACGCCGGCTTGTTCGAGAAGGTGTAAATCGCCTTCGGTATTGCGCGGGTAGCTGGTGAAATCTTCGTTCGGCCCAAACTGGGTTGGGTTGACAAAGATGGATACCAGCACGCTATTACATTCCTGGCGCGCCTGTTGTATGAGGGAGATGTGCCCGGCGTGCAGGTAGCCCATCGTGGGTACCAGACCAAGCGGCCGGTCCAGGAAGCGGCGGGCGTAGAGGAGTTCATCGAGGTTGTTGACGATCATCATGGATTCGGTCATGGCTGCTCCAGAAGTGCAAGATGCGGGGCTGGTTGATTGCCTGCCCAACAGAAGGGGCTGTCCGATCAGCCGGACAGCCCCTTTATATCATATCAAACCAGTTTTACTTGGGGGCGTTCTGCTTGAGAATGCCGTTGGACTTGACCACCACGGCATCCAAGAGGGCCTTGACATCCACTTTTGGGTCGGTGATAACCTTGGCATACAAGTCAGTGTCGATCAGAGCGCGGACAGGGTCATAACCGGCAACGGGCGATTCGATTTTGGAGTACTGCACCCAGTCAAACATGTGGGCGTAGGAATCGGCCACGGGGCCCCATTTCTTGTCATTCTTGAAATTGGCGATGACATCTGCCTGGGCACTGATGCGGACGGGCAGGTAGCCAGTTTGGGTAGCCCAGCGAACAGTCTGGGCCTTTTCGCTGAGGAATTTCAACACCAGCCAGGAGGCCAGTTCCTGCTCAGGGGTGGTCTTATAGACCGAGATGCTGGCGCCATATAGATTGACAGCCGGTGTGGAGGTATCTTGAGGAACCATGGCGATGTCCCACTTGAAATTGCCAGCTTTGCTGACTGCGCTGGAGTAAAACGGCAAACCGGAAGAAGAAGCGATCACGAAGAGCACGGTGCCATTCGCAAAGCGGTTCTGCTCGCCGTTCTTTTCGCTGGTGGGGATTTCAACCGCGCACTTGTTTGCGAACATGCGCTGGATGAAGGACAAAGTGTCAATCCCAGCCTGGCTGTTGAAGACATAAGCGGAGCCATCGGAAGCCAGGATCTGTCCACCGCGCGAGAAAACCTGGGAGGCGAAGTTGGAAGCGTCGTGGCGGAAAGCCCAACCTGCTTTGCCGGTTTCCTGGCTGGCCTTGCAGGCGGCTTCTTCAAAGGTTTTCCAATCCTTGGGGGCGGAGGTGTAACCAAGTTTGTTTAACCAATCCACGTTGTAATACAACACTTCCATGGAGCGCTGGGTGGGGAAACCGAGAGTTTCGCCCTTGTACTGCGGGTTGGTATCGCTGGCGAGGAAGGCGGGGACAATGTCCTTTTTGTCCGCATCGCTCAGGCCGTAGGTTTTACTGTTGATGAAGGGGTTGAGGTCGACCACCGCGCCCTGTGAGCGATAGAAGGCAGCCTGGTTCTGGTAGGCCACCGACATGGATGGGGGTTGGCCGGCCTGGATGGCGGTGCTGACCTTGCTGTAGAGGGCGTTATAGTCGGCGCCTCCGATTTCCGCGGTAGCGGTGATGCCGTATGAATTGCTCTTGTTGAATTCGTCGAGCATGGTTTGCAGAAAATCCTGGTCAGCCTGAGAGCGGTTGTGCCAGAAGGTGACCTTGATGTTTTTGCCCTTCAGATCAATCTTATCTACGTCGTCGGAGCTTAACGCGCCGGCAATGGCGGGAGCGGAAGTGGCGCTGGTGGAGGATGTGGGATTGGTAGAGGAAGCGGCTCCGCAGGCGCTCAGCAACATGCCTGCGATCACAATCAGACTTAAAATATGAAACAAAGTAAATTTGCGCATACCATTCTCCTTTAGAGAGTGAATTTAAGAACTTGTTACCGAAATTGAATGTTTGGTGAATTTCACTGTAAATATTCACCTTGAACCAGGCGTTTTAACGAAGAAGAAAGCCAATAAACGGTATCTGCACCTCCAGCTTTATTTTATCCTAACCTTGACTTTTCTGAAAAAAGCTTTAACCGCTGAGAACGCGGATCGCTGAGCTTAATTATTAACGAAACGGTAAAGAGCTGACTATAATAGTGACGATTCTTAATAAAGTCTCTGCGTTCTCTTGCGTGCTTTGCGGTGAAAGCTCTTTTTGCAGTGGACTCAACCTTTGATGCCGGTGCGCGAGATGGCTTCAGTGAAGTGTTTCTGTGTAAAAAAATAGAAGATGAGTACCGGAGCAACAATCATGACGGCAAACGCCATTAGCAAATGGGTTTGTGTGCCCCCTTCGCCAGCCATAAACTGCTGAAGGCCTACCGCCAGAACCCGCATATTGGAATCACGTGTCACAAGCAGCGGCCATTTAAAACTGTCCCACATCCAGATAAAATTTAGGAGGGAGACGGTCAGAATGGCAGGCCAGCTCAATGGCAAAACGATCGAAAAGAGGTAACGCACATGACCGGCTCCGTCCATTCGCGCGGCGTCGTACAATTCCCGCGGTATCTGCAGAAAGAACTGCCGCAGCAGGAAAATGCCAAAAACACTGACCATGAATGGCACGGTCAAGGCCAGGTAGGTGTTATACCAATTCAGCTTGTAGATCAGGATGACCTTGGGAACTAGAGTCAGATCGTTTGGGATCATCAGTGTCGCAAGCATCAGTACAAAAAGCACATTTTTCCCGGGCACTTTGATATTGGCAAAGGCATAGGCGGCCAGGATGGAGGTGATCAGGATGCCTGCCAGGCTCAAAAGGGTTGTGAAAACAGTGTTGAACATATACCGGTAAAAGAGGGGGATATGCCAGGCAGTATCCATCCCGCTATCTTTGATGGCATCCTGGAAATTATTCCATTGCAATGGTTCGCTGCCGAATGGCCACCAGGGCCAGAAATTATTGGTGATGATGGAGCCGTAGCTTTTCAATGAGGACATGACCATATAAAGAAATGGGAGGAGTGAGATCACGGCACCCAGCACCAGGATGGCATAGATCAATACCCGGCCCCACTGGATCCGGCGGCGGGGCAGGGGTTGGCCCGTTTTCACTGAGGTTATTTTACGATTGGGGGTTTCGGTCATTCTGAGTCAGCTTTCTTTACCGAACTTATTATAGACATTAAGAAAAAGAATTGTAACTGTTCACGGGTTGCTTAATTGTTGGCGATGACGACCTAACCCCGCTAAGAACACACGATTTGCTTGGCAAATCGCACCGGAACGCAAGTGCAGGTGTGCGGGGTGAAAGAACCCCCGGCCCCCTTCCCGTTTCGGGAAGGGGGAGAAGGTACATTTTGTTGTGAT
>CAIWAX010000202.1 GCA_903910795.1 uncultured Anaerolineae bacterium | reverse complement strand
GCGCCAAAGACCCCGGCAAAAAGTTGGAATTTCTGGTCAAGTAATTCATAAACGCGCTGGTCGGCCGCATTTTTCTTATTTAGGAAATTGACCACCACCACATCATGATCTTGACCATAACGGTGGCAACGACCAATGCGTTGTTCTACCCGCTGTGGATTCCAAGGGAGATCGTAATTAACCACTAGGGAGCAAAATTGCAGATTGATACCTTCTGCGCCAGCTTCGGTGGCAATCATAATTTTCCCGGATTCGCGGAAATAATCCACAAGCGCGGAACGCATATCTGCAGTTCGCGAACCAGTTACCCGATCCGTATTTTTATGCCGGGCAAACCAATCTGCATAAATTTGCTTTGACTTTTCATCATTATTGGAGCCGTTAAATAACACAATACCATCGCGATATGGCGTGTTAGCCAATAAGCGCAGGAGATATTCCTGTGTTCGCCTTGATTCTGTAAAAATAAGCGCCTTGGGGGCAGCACCCAGTTCTTCGGCTTTCGCGAAAGCGGTTTCAAGGGCTTTTAACAAAGCCTGTCCCTTGGAATTCTCTGTAATCGATACAGCCAGTTTATAAAAATCCCGTAGTTCTACAATTTCTGTTTCCACAGCCTTGCGTTCAGCCGGGGTCAAATCGGGCGTTTCATCTGGCTGGTCAAGTTCATCGGCCAATTCATCCAGAGATTCATAATCTTCATCAAGACTGTCCGCCAGCGACTCAAGATATGCATCCGCATCGTCCAGCCTTTTCTGCAACCTGTTGGCCATTTTATTGAGCGCACCAGCAATAGCAAAGGTGGATGAAGCCAGTAATTTGCGTAGCACCAATGTAAGAAGCTGCCGTTGACCCGAAGGCAGAGCCTGTAATTCATCTTTCCGAAGATATTCTGAAACCATATCATATAATTTCGTTTCATCATCGCCTGCGACAAACTCCTCCAATATTGGGAAGCGTTTTGTGTAGGGAACATAGGCAAGCACTTGGCTGCGCAAAGTGCGCTGACAAATTGGGCTTAATCGCGCTTTGAGTGCGGTAAAAGTTGCGGGATTTCTGATATCGCTGAATTGCTCGCGGAAACTGTTCAGGTCGCCAAACGTATAATCATCAATAAAGCTAACCAGCCCGAACAATTCAAGCAAAGAATTTTGCAAGGGTGTGGCTGTCAATAACAATTTGTGATACCCCCTGAGGGTATCTCTCAATTCATTCGCGATTTTATTGGTTTTCTTGTACACATTTCGCAGGCGATGAGCCTCATCAATGACCACAAGATCCCAGGGAATGCGAGTTACATCCATCGATCTTTGCCGGGCAAAATGATAGGAGCAGATAACAATTTTGTCAGAATCAAAAGGATTGTGTTGGCCCGCCTTAATAGCCAGTTTATAACTCTGTGTCTCCAGAATCTGACAAGGTAAAAAGAACTTCTCTTGCAATTCCTGGAACCATTGTTTGCGCAGATTTGACGGTGTGATAACCAATATTCGACGTTTGCGTTCCGCCCAACGTTGAGCAATCACCAATCCCGCTTCGATGGTTTTTCCCAAGCCAACTTCATCGGCCAACAGTGCGCCTTTGGAGAGCGGAGATGCAAAAGCAAAAAGCGCCGCATCAACCTGATGAGGGTTCAGGTCCACCTGGGCATCCACCAGCGCCCCAGCAAGTTTCTCAGGGCTATCTGCTGAGTTTCGTTTGGTCAATTCGTGGGCGAAATACTTTGCGTGGTAGGCAGTTATCATAGATTTTTCCCAATTTCCAGTTCCAAAGAAACAGGCCGTCCCATGGTAGCGACCCCCTTAACATTTTCTCTAGTGATGAATAGAAGTATTTAGCGATTTTTGACAGCGCTGGCGATACCTGCCACGTGTTCGGGGGAAGAACCGCAGCAGCCGCCGACGATCCGGGCGCCCGCCGCGATGTTGCGCAGAGCCGCGGCCCCCATCTGTTCGGGGGTGACATCGTAGATCGCCACGTTATTTTCATCGGTGCGCGGCAGCCCGGCATTCGGTTTGGCCCAGATCGGGAAGCCGGGCGCGGTGGCCGTGTATTCCGCCACAATTTTTTCCATATTCTCGAGCGTGGTGCCGCAGTTTGCGCCAACCGCCGCGGCGCCTTTTTCGCTGAAGGTCTTCATAACCTGCACTGGTTTGACACCCATCATGCTGCGCACCCCGCGGTCATAGCTGAAGGATACTACAATCGGCAGGTCGGTCACAGAGCGCGCCGCGTCAAAAGCCGCGCCGGCTTCATCCAGGGCGAACATGGTTTCGATGATCAACAGATCCACACCGCCCTCAGCCAGGGCTTTGGCCTGCTCAGCGAAAGTGGCGAAGGCTTCCTCCAGGGTCAGCGGGCCGAGCGGTTTCATTAATGCGCCGGTTGG
>CAIWAX010000201.1 GCA_903910795.1 uncultured Anaerolineae bacterium | reverse complement strand
CTGGGCTATTGGGGTTTGAGAAGGAAGAAAGTATAATTAAAACGGTAGCTTCATTCGGCCTGTCAAGGAGATATAAAATTATCAAGATGTTTTCAATCAAGTTGAAAATTGTGATCTTCAGCCTTTTGGCGGTTGCAGCCCTTCTCATGGCGGTTGCCAGTCCGGCTTTTGCCAAGGCCGAGGATCCGATCCGCGATCTGTCTGATTTGAGCAGGCTTCAAACCAAAGCCATCAGCGCCGCCTTCAAGCATGACCAGGCCCTGGCGAGTTCACTCGCCAGGCAAATCAATGGGGCTTCGCGCAAAAACGGCCTGAATTCCAATCTGGCTCTGGCGCGGGCTTTCTTGAATTACGCTCAAGCCATGCTTGACAATCACGCTGGTTTTGATGGGAGCGGCAATGTTCTGGCCCGCAATCTGGCTATTGCTACTCTCACCAGTGTGGAATACAACCTGCGCAATGCTAATTATTGGGTAATGCGTTATAAATTGGGCCGTTAATTTCCGGCCAATTACTGGGTGGTTCATTCTACCAAAACAGTTGGCAGCCTATAAGGCTGCCAACTGTTTTAACCATGGCTTCCTTAAGAACGCAGTTTTTTTAAATTTACCGCCGAGCGCGCCAAGACCGCCGAGAAAATCTTCAAAAAGCTCAGCGTTCTCGCGCGTTCTCTGCTGTGAAAAGGTTTGCGCCGCCATTTAAACAGGTTGTCAAGCTTTCTTGAGAACGCCATGCTGTTTTAACTGGTTTTTTTACTGAAGGCGATCCTTATATTTTCTTATTTGCTGCCTGTTCAATGGGTGTGATACAATTAGTGAACAATTGAATATATATTCAATTGTTCACTATATATGAACATTCTTATCCTTGACGAACATACCGCCGCACATGTGGCAGAACTTTTCCGATCCTTCAGCGATACCAGCCGGGTGCGGATCCTTTCGGCTATTCTGGGTAAGGAGCAGAACGTTACCGGGCTTTCACAACAATTAGGCATTACCGAATCAGCGGTATCTCATCACATGCGCGGTTTGCGCCAAATGCGGATTGTGCAGGCTCGCCGAGATGGCAAGGAAGTTTATTACAGCGTGGTAGACCCACATATCATCGAATTATTTGAGCAGGGGGTGCGCCATGTACAGGAATAAAATCCTCTACCTGGTATTTTTTGCTATGATTCTGGTCAGTCTGCTGGCAGCCCTGGCGCCATTTACGGATATTGACCACGATGGCTTACCCGACTCGCTCGTTACCGAAGGTTTCATTTTGCTGCCGGTTCTGTTTACTTTCTCCACTTTGGTAGCATTGCTAATCATTCAGACTTTACCCCGCCTGCCTGCGCCAGTTTCCCGGGCCACTTGCTTTACCCCCCCACCAATCATCAACTGAATAGCTTGAATTAATTCGATCAGGGTTAATTTTATTGCTGATGAGCGTACAGACCCACAGGGTACGTGATTAGTGTGCCTGCGTGGCTTATCTTTCTTTGTGCAATTTCGGTATAACAGATTGGAGAGATATTTTAATGAATGAAAAGCTTGAACAAATTTTGCTCCAGGGGTTAACGGAACAAGAAGCCCGTGAACGGCTGGCGCTTGAAGGCTTTAATGAACTACCTGGTTCGAAGAAGCGCACCTTCTGGCATATCCTTTTTGAAGTGATTCGAGAACCAATGTTCTTAATGCTGATTGCCTGTGGGCTGCTTTATATGTTCCTGGGCGATCATGAAGAAGCCATTATGTTGATGGGTTTTGTCGTAGTGATTATCGGAATCACTTTCTATCAGGAGCAAAAAACCGAACGGGCCCTGGATGCTCTCCGGGATCTTTCGAGTCCGCGGGCGCTGGTCATCCGCGATGGTAGGCAGCAGCGGATTGCTGGTCGTGAGGTAGTGTGCGAGGATATCATCCTGTTGGCTGAAGGCGATCGAGTTCCGGCGGATGCTGTGCTGCTGAGTGGCTCGAGTCTGAGTGTGGATGAATCTCTGCTGACCGGTGAATCTGTGCCGGTTCGCAAAAAAGTCTGGGATGGGATGCCCGAGCCCACAGGGCACGTGATGGGCCGCCCCGGCGGTGACGACCAGCCCTGGGTTTACTCGGGAACACTGGTTGTCAAAGGTCACGGCATCACCCAGGTACGCGCGACCGGGATGAAGACAGAGATCGGCAAAATTGGCAGGGCTCTTCAGGTTTTGCAACCTGAAGATACCAACTTACAGCAGCAAACAGGCAAAATTGTGCGCAACTTTGCCTTGATTGGAATGGGGATGTGCGCCCTGGTGGTAATCGTGTTTGGGTTGACTCGTGGCGATTGGCTGCACGGTATCCTGGCGGGTCTTACATTGGCCATGGCTATTCTGCCAGAGGAATTCCCAGTCGTGCTGACGATATTCCTGGCGCTTGGTGCCTGGCGCATCTCACTTCACCATGTTCTCACGCGCCGTGTCCCGGCGGTGGAACTGATTGGGGCTGCGACAGTTCTTTGCACCGATAAGACTGGTACGTTGACCCAGAATCGTATGACAGTGACCCACCTCATGGTGTCTGGCGAAATGCTGGCGATCCTGCCTCAGCAACACAGCCTGCCCGAGTCGTTTCATGAGTTGGTGGAGTTTGGGGTTCTGTCCACACCGGTTGATCCGTTTGATCCCATGGAAAAAGCCATCAAGGAACTCGGTGGGCGCCTGTTGATCAACACAGAACACCTGCACACCGATTGGAACCTGGTCAGCGAATATCCGCTTTCTGAGAAACTGCTTGCCATGTCGCACGCCTGGCGCTCAACCCGCCAGCATGTTTTTGAAATTGCGGCGAAAGGCGCGCCTGAGGCCATCGCGGACCTGTGTCATTTCGATACTGCGCAAATGGAGAATTTGCGCGGTCAGATCAACCAAATGGCAAATCAGGGGCTGCGTGTATTGGGAGTGGCAAGGGCTGAATTCTCCTCGGTGGATTTACCGGAGGGGCAGCATGATTTCGATTTCAAATTTGTCGGCCTGCTCGGATTGGCGGATCCGATCCGGGCCGAGGTTCCAGAGGCGGTCAAGGAATGTTACCAGGCGGGCATCCGGGTGATTATGATCACAGGGGATTATCCCGGAACTGCCCGCAGCATCGCGGGACAAATCGGATTGAAACCTGTGGATGACATCATTACTGGCCCGGAATTGGAGGAGATGAGTGATGTGGAGCTCCGCGAACGGATCAAAACCACCTGCATTTTTGCAAGAGCCGTTCCCGAGCAGAAGCTGCGAATTGTCAGCGCGTTGAAAGCCAATGGGGAAGTGGTTGCCATGACCGGGGACGGCGTCAATGATGCTCCGGCGCTCAAAGCCGCTGACATTGGTATTGCCATGGGTGGGCGCGGCACCGATGTGGCGCGCGAATCTGCCGCGCTGGTGCTGGTGGATGATAATTTTGCTTCGATTGTCTCGGCGGTGCGCATGGGACGCCGGATTTATGACAATCTTCAAAAAGCCATGTCGTTCATTTTTTCCGTCCACCTTCCTATTGCGGGTTTGTCTCTTATCCCGGTTTTTCTCAATTGGCCGCTGGCACTCCTGCCTGTCCATGTGCTGTTCCTGGAATTAATTATCGATCCAGCCTGTTCGGTGGTTTTTGAGATGGAAGAAAGTGAGGCCGATATTATGCAGCGCCCGCCTCGAAAACTGGGCGAGCCTCTGTTTGGGCGGGGCATGCTGCTTTCCAGCTTGATCCAGGGATTGGGGATTCTGGCGGTGGTGTGGGGTGTATATGCCTTCGGATATCTCAGCGGGCTGGGCGAAGGCGAGGCGCGTATGTTTGCCTTCGTTACATTGGTAATCGGCAACCTGGGATTGATTTTTTCAAACCGCTCAAGGACGGTATCCATCATTCAGTCGCTTCGAATTCCAAACCCGGCGTTATGGTGGGTGACTGGTGGGGCGCTGTTTTTTCTGGGAGTGGTGCTTGCTATTCCGGCTTTACGCGAAGTATTTCAGTTTGGAGCGCTGCATAGATGGGAAATGGCCTTGTTATCCCTGGCCGGGTTGAGCAGTATTCTTGTGGCGGAGAGTATTAAACTTAAAGTTTTGCGGAAATTTCTTTTTCCGCAAAACTCATGAGTTGCTTCTATTTGGTGTGTTATTCCAGTCATCTACGGATAAGTCACGAATACCCGAACCTGAAGTAAAAAAAACGGGGTTTCAAGATCGTTGCGTGGATGGCTGGCCTAAAAATTGATTGCTTTTCATTAACCGGCTGGAATTATTCCAAGCGGCCAGAAGATGGGTAAAAATACCAGAATGACCCCAAAAATCAGCAAGGTCAGCAGCAAACCGATCCGGGTGTAGTCGGTGAATTTGTAACCTCCCGGCCCCATGACCAGCACGTTGACCGGATGCCCGAGCGGGGTGATAAAGGCGACCGAGGTCGCCAACGCAACTGCCATGGCCAGGGAGCGCGGATCCATGCCAGTCGTATTTTGGGCCAACTGGATGGCAATCGGTGCCATGATGGCGGCCACTGCCGCGCCGTTCATGATCTGGGTAAATAAAATGGTCAGAGCCACCAGCCCGGCCAACAGGATGATGACCCCGCTATGACCAAGCAGAGCCAGCAGTGAGTCCCCAAACATGGTCGCGGCGCCGGTTTTGGTCAGTGCGGTGCCAAGCGGCAGCATACCCGCCACAAGAAAGACACTTTTCCATTCCACGGCGCGGTAGGCCTGATCCATATCCAGAATGCGCAGCAACACCATCAGCAGCCCCCCGGCCAGCATTACTTCGCCTGTTGGGAAAGAGCTGAATGCAGCCGTTGCCAGGGTAGTCAGCATCACCAGGCCTGCCAGGAAAGCCTTCCTTTTATCGATGGGAGCAGTTCGTTTGACCAGCACCAGCAGGTCAGGTTCGGTTTGCAGCAGGGGGATTTGCCCGGCGGGGCCCTGCAACAGAAGCGCATCCCCAAATTGCAGCGGCATTTCACTGTGCCCGGTGCGGAAAGGCCAGCCTGCCCGCCAGATGGCCAGTACGTTCAATCCGTATTTCTCCCGGAAGCGCACCTGCCGCAGGGTTTGGCCGAGCAGCGGTGAGCGTGGCGCAAGCACAATCTCAACCAGCTTCATGGGCGGCAGGTTGTCTTGCGGAACGTTCAGCAGTTCGAGAAGTTTTTCCAGTTCAGGGATGGGAATCTGGCCCACAGGGTACGTGTCAAGGCGGCCGATCAGGTGCAAGGTGTCGCCGGGTTTGAGTTCCATATCTGGCGAGATGGTTTCATTCAATTTGTTTCCGCGTTGCAGCGCCACCAGATTGAGTTTGTATGTTTCCCTCAGCTGGCTTTGACGGATCGTTTTTCCAACCAGCGGAGAGTCATTGAAAACCCGCCCGCGGATCAGGCGCTCTTTCAGGCGGTAAACGCCTTCCAGGTCGCCTTCATCTGTGCTGGCCCACAGGGCACGTGTGGCCGGTGTTTCAGGGTGGGCCTGGGCTGGCAGCAAGCGCCAGCCGATGGTTGCCATGTAGATTGTGCCAAACACAACGATGGGAATGCCAACTGGTGCAAAATCCAGCAAACCAAACCCGGCCAGTCCCTGTTGGCGCAAAATTCCGCTGACCAGGATGTTGGTGGTGGTCAGCAGGGTGGCCATGCCGCCTAGGATGGTGCCGAATGCCAGCGGCATCAGCAGCCGCGAGGCGGAGATGCCGGTTTTGCGGGCCGCGCTCGAGATGGCCGGCATCAAAACCGAGGCCGCGGCGATGTTATTCATGAATAATGAGAGCAGCGCTCCCGCCAGGGTGACAGTAAAAACCAGGCGGCTCTCATTTTGACCACCCAGGCGGATGAGAGCCTCGCCCAGTTTTTCGCTCAGACCGGTGCGCCGCAGCCCTTCGGCCAGGATGAAAATTCCAATGATGGCGATGACTGCCGAACGGCTGAAGCCTGAAAAAGTTTCCGTGCTGTCCAGGATGCCGCTCAGCCCGAGCGCCAGCATGACCAGCAGCGCCACCACATCGGGGCGCAGCCGGTCGCTCAGAAATAACAATACGGCAACAGCCAGGATAATCAGGGTCAGGGTCATCAAGATTAATCATACCACCGGGCGGAGTTTCAATTATATTGTTCGAATTCAGTCAGGTCTGAAAAGCTGAGAAAAATCAAACTTCCGAAGTTCCCAAAATGTGAACCCACAGGGCACATGTCGGAAAATTAATCCGCCGGTATTATTTCATATTCATAGGTGACTTCAGCCGTGGGACGCACGGTGGCCGCGACCGAGCAATATTTTTCCTCGGAGAGCTGGATGGCCTGTTCAACGGCTTTGTCAGTCAAGTTTTTCCCGCCAATTTTGAATTTCAAATGGATCTTCCTGAATGTCCAGGGTGGGTCCGCATCCTGTTCACCCATCGAGGTGATTTCTAAAAATGACAGGAGCATGCGTTTCTTTTCCAATATCTCGACCACATCGACGGCTGTGCACGAAGCGATTGCAATTAACAGCAGGTCGGAGGGTTTGATCCCGATGCCTTCACCCGGCGTGGAGAGCACAACCGAGTGCTGGGTCGAGTCGATCCCGATAAATTGTTTGCCCTGAACCCATTTAACAGTTGAAGAACTCATAGCACTCCTTTTTTATATGTTATTTGACCGCTTCCAGAAGATAATTATCTTCATCCTGCCAGGTTTGCGTAACCGACTTAAAACCGGATTCCAGCATATACTGTGTCACCTGCTCGACCGATAGGCGGTGTGGGCGAGGCGGCCCGGCGCTGCCGGCCGCATCCGGCCGCCAGTCCAGGATAACGGCTTTGCCGCTGTCCTTCAACACGCGAGCCATTTCACTGGCGAGCTGGCCGGGGGGTGTGACTTCGTGAAAAACAAAAGCCGCCCAAATCCAATCCTGGCTGGCGTCTGGCAGTTCGGTCTGGGGCAGTTCAACATGGCGCAAGCGCACCTGGGGCGGCGGTTGGCGCTGGGCAAAAAATTCGAGAATCTCCGGGCTGGCATCCAGCGCCCAGACGATGCCAGCCGGCCCAACCATTTCGGCCAGCGGCAGGCTCCAGAAACCGGGGCCGCTGCCCAGGTCAAGCACCGATTGGCCGGGTTGAATATCGAAGCGGGCCAGGAAGCGCGGCGGATCCCAGCGGGCCTGGCGTTCCGGGCCGATCAGGAAGCGCATTTTTTGCGGATCAAAACGTCGTTCATCAGATGTCATAAGAACCTTCCACAAGGCACATGTCAGAGTTTCCAGCAAGATGCGGATAAAATAGAGTCAATCGGAGAAAATATATGCAAGCATTTATAGAGCAGCCACGAAATATCCCATTTTTCCTGCGTTTGGGGATTTGGGCTTCGGAAAAGGTGACCGGGCGCAGGATGCTCCCGGCCCGTTTGTTGGCCTGGTATCCCAGAGCCGCGTTTGGGTCTGGCGCGCTTGAGGCGCTGGTTGCTCATCACGATCGCAAGCTGGATGAGCGCATTCTCAAGCTGGTGCGTATGTCGGCCTCTTTCGCGGCGGCCTGTCCATTTTGCATCGACATGAATTCTTACGAGCCCACAGGGCACATGCACGCGGCCCTGGTCATTGACGCCCAGGAGGTGCTGGCCCTGCGCGGACAAGTCGATCTCGATCAGGTGAGCAGCTTTTCCACGCGCGAGAGGCTGGCGATACGTTACGCCCGGCTGATCAGCCAGACACCACTTAAGTTTACCCCAGATTTTATCGAACAGATCAGGGCCAATTTTGATGAGCGTGAGATGGTCATTCTGGCATCGACCGCGGCGCAGGTTAATTATTGGGCGCGCCTGATCCAAGCTTTGGGCATCCCACCCGCGGGATTTGGCGAAGACAGCTAAGCCGCGCAGAAAAAGAAGTTTTTCTATTAAGACTCTACTGCTAAAAGCCTTAACCGCTGAGAACGCAAGCTCGCTGAGCTTAATTTTTGACGAACCCGCAGGGCAAGTGACAGCAAAATATCGACCTGAATAATGATGTTTCTTCAATAAATCTCTGCGTTCTCTGGTGTGCTCTGCGGTTGAAAGCCCCTTTTTGCAGTGGAGTCTAATAATTTTGCCTGTTCACAAGCCCACGGTCACCGGCAGGTTTGTGAACAGAACTGACGGTTTACTTGAGCGTCTTGAGCTTTAGAGCCCAGTAAATCGGGCAGAAACCGATCGCGCCGGTGGCCAGCAATACCAGGCCCACTACGATGGAAATAATCGCCACTGCGCCGGTTAACGCGCCGCCGATGCCCAGATAAACCAGGACTACGCCGATGATAGCTCGGATGATGCGGTCAAGATAAGATTCATTTAATTTCATGGGTTGCCTCCTATGGCTGCTTGAAAATAAGAGCGTACAAGTTTATTGATGCATTTGTACCATGAAAGTTGCATTTCTGTTATTTCTGTAATGGTCAGGGAAAGCGTAAGCACTGAGGAAAGAAGCATCTCACTGAGTACAACTCAGGTGCAACGCACTTTCAGGCTGGCAAGAGATGCTTATCTTCAAGGTGCCGGGCCAGGCTTGGTACTGGTGCAATTGGAAAGTGCGTTGCACCTCTGATGGAGATCCGTTAATATTTTTGCTTTGTTACCAGGAAAGTAATTTAATTGAAAAAGACAATCATGTGGCCGTTTTCATTCTATTTTTGGCAGTACGGCGGCATCGCCTTTGCGATGCCTTTTCTGGTCCTTTTCTATCAGGGGCTGGGCTTTAATGGCACGCAGATCGGGCTGCTGGCGGGCATATCCCCGCTGGTCACGTTGATTTCCACTCCGCTGTGGACCGTGCTGGCGGATACCACCCGCCAGCATCGCCTGATCTTAAGCGGCACGCTGCTGGGCGCCATCCTGGGCATGATCCTCTACCCGCTCCTGACCAGCTTTCTGGCGGTTCTGCTGGTTGTGATTCTGTACAGCGTCATGGCCGCCCCGATTTCGCCGATGGCCGACAGCGCCACCATGAGTATGCTGGGCGAGGATCGCAGCCTGTATGGACGGCTGCGCCTGGGCGGCACCTTTGGTTTTATGCTGTCCGCGCCGCTGGCCGGGATGTTGGTGCAAAGCTATGGGTTGAGACTGGCTTTCTGGGGCTGCGCAGCCATGTATTTTCTGGCGTTGGTCTCCAGCCAGATGTTTGTACATGAATCGGGGATGCCCGCCGCCAGACCGGCGGCTCTTCTGACCCACAGGGCACATGGCCTGGGACTGGCCGGGCTGCTGAAAAACCCGCGTTTTCTGCTGTTCCTATCGGGGGCGTTGGTGGGCGGTTTTGCCCTGGCTTTGGTCAACAATTTCTTTTTCCCCTACATGAAAGAATTGGGCGCAAGTCAGAGCCTGATGGGGCTGGGTCTCTCACTTGGGACGCTGTGCGAGGTGCCCATCATGTTCTTTGGGAACCGTCTCTTGAAATATTTTAAAGCCTATCCCCTCTTCCTGCTTGCATTGGCGCTGATGGGCTTGCGGTTGGTTTTACAATATTTTGCCGCCAGCCCGCTGCAAGCCATTTTGATCCAGACCAGCCTGGGGGCGACCTTCCCGGCTATGTGGATCGCGGGTGTGGCTTTCGCGGATGAACATGCCCCGGCCGGGATGAGTGCCAGTGCCCAGGGACTTTTTAATGCCGTGCTGTTTGGCGTTGGCACCGCGCTGGGCGGGTTCGCGGGCGGCGCGCTGCTCGAAAGCCTGGGCGCGCGCGGTTTGTCGCTCTTATTTGGGCTGGTGACGCTGGTGAGCGTCGCGGTCATTTTACTGGTTGGTAAATGGTTGCTCAGGAATTCTGATGGCACAGGTCGGAAAGGTGTTGGGTGTTAAAGTGTCATGTGTCATGTGTCAGGTGTTAAGGTGTCAGGGAAGAGCCCGAGCTGTCCATCGGGATCGGTGGCATGCTGGAAAGTACCCACAAGTTCGGTGTGGAAAGTACCCACAAGTTCAGTGTGGAAAGTACCCACAAGTTCGG
>CAIWAX010000200.1 GCA_903910795.1 uncultured Anaerolineae bacterium | reverse complement strand
GCCAGCGCTTCAGGAAGGAGGGCAAAACCGTGCTGTTTGGCGCGGCAGATACCTTCCGCGCCGCGGCGGTTGACCAGCTCCAGGTGTGGGGTGACCGGCTGAAAGTGGAAGTGATCTTCGGCGCGCCTGAATCTGATCCTGGCGCGGTGGCCTATAATGCCATTCAAGCTGGGATCGCCCGCAATATAGATATTATCTTAATCGATACAGCCGGCCGTTTACACACCCGCTTTAACCTGATGGAAGAATTAAAGAAGGTTTACCGTGTGGTGAATAAAGCCCAGGAAGGCGCGCCGCATGCTGTCTGGCTGGTGTTGGATGCCACGACCGGGCAAAATGCCCTGCCGCAGGCCAAGGCATTCCGGGATGCCGTGCGAGTCAGCGGGGTGATCCTTTCCAAGCTGGATTCTTCTGCGCGCGGTGGAATGGCTTTCGCGATCCAACGCGAACTCGGGCTGCCCATTTTGTTCGCCGGGCTGGGTGAAAAACCTGAAGATTTGACGCCTTTTGATCCGGATGCTTTTGTGGATGGAATTTTAGGCTAACTGAAATTGTTTATAGGAGGCAACATGCAGGATTTGATCGACCGTTTGCAGCAGGCAGGGGAGCTGACTTCGCAATTAATGGTGCGACTTTGACTTACTGTCAAAGGCAACCCAACTTTCTGAACTTGATGAACAAATCGCCTCGCCTGATTTTTGGGATGATCCACAGGTAGCTCAAAAAATAAGTAAACAGGCCGCCACGCTGCGCGATGAGCTGGAAGATTGGCACACTTTTGAGCAGCGCATACAGTACGCGCGCGAGCTGGCCGAGATGGATGACGAGTCTCTGCGCACGGAGCTGGAAGCCGAACTTGGCGGGCTGGAGCCGGAGCTCGAAAAACGGGCCTTTACCGCTATGCTTTCGGGCAAATATGATGAAGGCGACGCGATTCTGGCAATCCATGCTGGGGCAGGCGGTACCGACAGCCAGGATTGGGCTGATATGCTCGAGCGTATGTTTTTACGCTGGGCTGAAACACAGGGTTTTAAATCCGAGATTATCGACATGACCGAAGGTGAAGAAGCCGGGATCAAGTCTGTCACGATTGCGATTAGCGGGCGTTATGCCTTTGGTTATTTGCGCTCCGAGAAAGGCGTACACCGCCTGGTGCGTTTGTCGCCGTTTGACGCGGCTCACCGCCGGCACACATCGTTTGCGTTGGTGGAAGTGTTGCCCCAGGTGGCGATGGACAGCCAGGAAGTTCAGATCGATCCCAATGATATTAAGATTGATGTGTTTCGCTCTTCGGGCGCTGGCGGTCAGAATGTCCAGAAAAACTCGACTGCCATCCGCTTGACACATCTCCCATCTGGCATCGTGGTTACCTGCCAGAATGAACGCTCGCAAATGCAAAACAAGGAAGCCGCCATGACGGTGCTGCGAGCGCGTCTGCTCCAGATTCAACTTGCCAAACAGGATGCCGAGATCGCGGTTTTAAAGGGCGATTACACCAAGGCGGAATGGGGCAGCCAGTTCCGTTCCTATGTGCTGCATCCGTACCAGATGGTCAAAGATCACCGCACCGATTTTGAAGTGGGCAATGCCCAATCTGTCCTGGATGGCAACCTGATTGGTTTCATGGAAGCTTATTTGCGACAGACAAAATAAATGGAGTTTTTTTATATTCAGGAGAACCTCATGTTAAAACCTAAAAACATCGGTTCCGCTCTGATTGCGGCTGTGACCCTGGCTATACTGGGGTCGACTTTCGTCTTTGCGCCAGCGCGCGCTGATGTTGCGCCGCCAGAATCGCCGCCCGGGGTCGTGATTTCCCCTGGCACGGGTACAACCCAGGTACGCATGGTTTCAGAAGTGGTGACGCTTGAGCTTTTGCCCGGAAATGATCAGCCAGCCAAAGCCCAAACCAGCGCGGATTTTGTAATGCGCAACCTGGGTTTGGCGGATGAAAACATTCAGGTGCGGTTTCCGCTTAGTTTTGGAGAGGCCCTGTTCAGTCCAGGAGTTTATCCAAACATCAATGATTTTAAAGTCCAGGTGGATGGAGCCGGGGTAGCCACCACTACTGTCAATACGCCGGATGCCAACTCGGGCAGCAGCATCCCCTGGGCCACCTTTCCGGTTAAATTTCCAGTTGGCAAGGATGTCAAAATCCATGCAACCTATACAGCCCAGGGTTTTGGATACGATCCCATGCTCAGCTTTCGTTACATCCTGGAAACCGGGGCGGGTTGGAAATCCACGATCGGATCCGGCGATATTATCGTCAGGCTGCCGTACGCGGCCAGCCAACAGAATATTGTGATTGACACAACCAGCGGCTTTGGACAGGCTGCCGGTGTGCCGTCTTTTACGGGAAATGAGGCGCGCTGGCATTTTGAAAACCTGGAGCCGACAGCCGATCAAAATTTTGAAGCCAGCATGATCGCGCCAGTCTATTGGAATAAAATCCTGGCTGCCCGTCAATATACTGAAAAGAATCCGCTGGATGGCGAAGGCTGGGGCCAGCTTGGAAAGGCCATCAAAGAAGCCATCCGCAGTCCGAAGGGTTTTTTGCGTGAAGACCCGGGCGGTCAGCAGTTATTTCTGGAAGCTGACCAGGCCTATGGCAAGTCGGTGGCGATTTTGCCAAAAGATTCTCAATGGCATTATGGTTACGCTGACTTGCTGTGGAGTCATTACGAGTTCAGTGTCTACTATCGGGGCTCTCAGAATTACTCCGAGGTCACCCGCCTGGCCGTTGAGGTGCAGACAGCCATACAGCTCAATCCAGATTATCAAGAGGCCAAAGATCTGGCGAATTCGATCTCGGAAACCTTGCCGTGGGCAATTTCATCTTCGGACAAAGGCTTTGAATACCTGATCCTGACCGCCACCCCCACCTATGTTCCACCCACCCCTACACCCAAAAACACAGTGGTGCCTGCCATCAGCACGCTGCCCGGCGGTTTGCCTGGCAAATCGCCAGGCCCCCGGGCGACCGAAACTGTCAAACCCGGCTCCACGCCCATCCCACCTGTTCCTGTGGCGAAGAACCCCTTCTGCGGCTCAATTTTGGTGATGCCGTTCCTGCTGGGCATGTTGTGGCTTTTTGCACGCAGGCGATAGCTTTTTTGAAACCATTAAATAAAAACAACCGGGATGAACTGACCCCGGTTGTTTTTATTTTGGCCGATTGATCAGGCCTGCTCAATTTGATCGATTTTGATGATGGTGCGTCCCATTTTTTGCAGTGATCCGATGGCGGAGTACATGCGAAATTGCAGTCCATATTTTTTGGTAAAGAGCCCTTTGGCATGCTGGATGGCTGTTTCGGATCCATCCGCAGTGGCGGAGGCCTGTACCCATTCACCCTGAGGCGTGCCATCGGCTTTGCTGGGCACAATCATCACCCGATGATTATTATTGATGCGTTTGACTTTTCCGGAGGCCGCGCCGGTCCAGATAAAAAAAGTTTCACCTTCCTGAACAAACCAGACCGGAGTTTTGACACCCTGGCCGTTTTTCCGAAACGTTTCCATACATAAAAATTGCTGCTTTTCAAATTGTTTTAAAGTTTCCATGCAAATTTCCTGTCTAATCCTTTAATTTAAGAATTTCCCTGAATCATGTACCCGAATTCCACTTCAATAGGCGAATTTACCAAAAACCTACACCAGATTATTCCAACAATCGGGTTGTTCACGAACCGAAAAATCAACGAGAGCCTGGCGCAGCTCAGCGCTCAGGTTGTTGTACTCTGTATTTGCCGGGCCAGTGTCCTGGTTCTCAACCAGCAGGATGCTGGCATCGAAACTGAGCACAGCCACATGCCAGGTATTGCGCCTGACATTGTACAATTTCCCTTGTTCCATTACATGCGCGCTCAAGGAAGCTGGCTGTGAGCCGCCCTCTCCGATGAAAATGATCGCGCGGCCAGCCAGCAGCACAAATACCTCATCAGTTTCCACATGGCGTTCCAGTCGCTCAATCCGATTGGGGATCAATTCGTCGATGTAGCGCAGGATGGCGACCCGCCAGGAGGCGAAATCAATCAGGGGTTTATAACCAATGCCCTTGAATTCTAGAATTTCAAGTAAGTTTTCGCTCATTTCATCCCATCCATACTTCTACATTATGGTCTCCGCCGGGCAAAAGCGGGATAAGACTGCCGTTAATGGCTTTGCCATTCACTTTTAAGCGCAGAACACCTTTGTTGACGTGGTTCTGGTTATGGACAGTGATACTGAGCTTGTTTCCCCGAAAGCGCCGGGACGCTTTAAAACCATCCCACTCCGCTGGAATACATGGATCAACGCGCAGCCCGCGGTATTCAGCCCGCAGCCCGAGGATGTATTGGGTTCCGGCCTGATAACACCAGGAAGCTGTTCCCGAAAGCCAGGAATTGCGCGCCAATCCGAATTGGGCATGTTCGTCACCCAATATATTTTGCGGATAAACGTAAGGCTCACTCTCAAAGAGCTCGATCATATCATTTTTCCCGGCTGGGTTAATCTGGGAATAATATTCAAAAGCGCGCTGCCCATTCCCAAGCATCGTCTCGGCAATGATTGCCCATGGATTCGGATGCAGGAAAATACCCCCGTTTTCCTTTGCGCCAGGCGGATAGGTAGTAACACCACCCACCCTGGGATCGAAACCATCGTATCCAGGCGCCGAGAGTTTGATTCCATATTTGGTATTCAGCTTCGTGTAAACAGAATCCATTGCGCGACGGGCGCGCTCCGGGGAGGCGATCCCTGAAAGCACCGCCCAGGATTGGGCATTCAGATGGATCTGTCCTTTTTCGTTGAGGTGCGAACCAAGCGGCTCGCCTTCCTGGTCGAAGTACATCACATACCAGTCGCCATCCCAGGCAACAGCTTCAACTTTCTTTCTGAGATGTTCATAGTCGCGGTGAAATTTTTGAGTCTTGGATGTCCTGCCCAGGAACTCCATCAGGGCTGTGATTTCTTTCAAGGCCAGCCCGTAGAGATGTGCGCTGAACAGCGATTCTGCGCCGGCGGGCAGGTTGATGGTGTCATTCCAATCGGCAAAACCCAGTAGCGGCAAGCCATGCCCACCGACATTGTTCAAGGTGAATTCCAGGGCATGCTGCAAATGAACCAGTACGGAGGCCTTCTCCAGCGTTCGGCCCTCTTTATCCTTATCATAAAATGGGATGCGCTCATCCAGAAAGCCGAAGTCGCCAGTTTCCTTCAGATAAGTCGTTACCCCCAGGATGCTCCACAAGTGGTCATCGCTGTAATAATGCGGGCGGTCTTCCCGTTCCAGCGCATCACCTTCTGAGCCCTGCAGTGTCAGCGGATTGAACTGATGCATCGAACTCCCGTCACGTTTTTGAAAAGAGATCAATAATTTCAGGAAATCACGGGCTTCATCTGGCAGGGCAGGGACAATCGCCAACACATCCTGAGATGAGTCGCGGATACCCATGCCGCGTGCGCCCAGGCCAAGTTGATAATAAGACAGGTAGCGCGACCATGTTTTCGTGACGTAACACTGGTACGGGTTATGGATGTTAATCATGCTGTTCATGGCCGGATTCGGGGTCTGTACCTGCAGGGTGCCCAGGTAGCCATCCCAAAACGAGGCCATCTTCGCCAATTCTTGCGAAATAGATTCCGGTTGACGATATTTCTCAATGCCTGGTTGGGAGGAGTCGGGCGCAGTTTCTTGCCCCAATTGCGTGATCAGACGGCAAGTTTCGCCGGGTTTTATCTTGCCCAGGTGGTGCATCAGCGCCGCAATATTATCGCCGCGTTGGGCTTCGGTATTGGTCAGTTCGGCAGTTTGCAAGCTGAGCGGTTTGCCCCAGGTGCCGTATTCATTTGCTCCCAGAAATTTCTTGCGGTCCGTCTCAAAAGAGGAAACCGGCAGGTTCGAGGTGAAGAAATTTATCCGTGTATCCCGGTTCATAAAGGGATACTGAACCAGGATTGTAAAATCCCCATCTACGACCGCCCGCGACAGCATGGTTTGCGGCACCCAGTCTGCGTTGGTGAATTGTTTGAGCGCATCTGGATGGGTATATTCCACTACCGGGATGGCATCCACATCCAGCGTCCTGGCGGATATATTTGTGATTTGAATATCCCGGATTTCCCTATACCCTTCATCCAGCGAACCCGCCACAAAAATGGTTGCTTCGGTGCGCAGACCAAAAAGCTCGCTGATAATGCGCGTATATCCCAGGCCGATATGACATTCGAAGCGGTGGTATGGTTCCAGCCCGGGTACGTGAAATGGGGAAAAGATCTGTTTGCTTTTGGGTTGGTTGATGCGCAGGTATAGCGTTTCGCCTTTAAATTCCGACGCAGGCGCTCCCTGCAGATATTTTGTGATGCGGTTGAAGGTGGGGTCCTGCTGACAGATCAGGGCGCCGCCGGTGTGATCGACAAATCCACCAAAATCCCTTGTGCCAATGTAATTAATCCACTTGGTAGGGGTATGCGGGTTGGTAATAATGTACTCGCGGTGGATATTGTCAAAAACACCAAATTTCATATTTTCTCACTTCACCGTGGCGGTCACAATTACTTTTTTGGTACCCTTGGCTGGCAGCGGTATGAGGTTGCCAGCGACAGGTTGCCCATCTACCATCAAACTGACCTGGTTGCCTGGGCCTGCTCGTTTGACAGAGATTTCGTAGCGTACACCCCGATATTCACGGTTGGCAGTGAAACCTTCCCAAGTTTGTGGGAAAACCGGGGATATTTGGAGACCATCAAAGGAAGGCTGAACCCCCAGGATGGCCTGGCTGATGGCGACAAAATTCCAGGCTGCTGTACCGCTTAGCCATGAGTTCTTGGCTTCGCCGTGACTGGGTGCATCCTTCCCGGCGATCATTTGTGCATAAACGTAAGGCTCGCAGCGATGTACATCGCTGATTGCCTCGCGCGCTGAAGGGTTGATGCGCAGGTAATAATCATAAGCCTTATCCCCGCGGCCAACTTTTGTTTCGGCGATCATCACCCAGGGATTCGTATGGCAGAAAATGCCGGCGTTTTCCTTATAACCTGGCGGGTAGGTGGAGATTTCACCCATGTGGATGTAATACTTGCTGAACGCCGGCTGCAAGAGAACAATTCCATGCTTGGTTGCCAGCATTTTCCCCACTGAATCCAGGGCTTTTACAGCGCGTCCATCTTGTACACCCAGACCAGCCAGAACACATATGCCCTGCGGTTCAAGGAATATCTTCCCTTCCATATTCTCTTTGGAACCAATGGCCCGGCCAGAGTCATCATAAGCGCGTTTGAACCAGGCCCCATCCCAGCCGGATTTCCAGATGACAGCTTCCATCTCGGCCGCAGCCGCGGTATAAAAATCGGCAGGTTTCAAATCCTGGTTGTCTGTCAGATAGCGTGCGCGCATGCCAGCCATTTCATTGGTTGCCAGTACAAAAAGGCCGGCGATAAAGACACTCTCCGCCACCTTGCCATCTTTGGACGTGGTGGTTTGGAAGGATTGCCCGGGCGTCTCAGAAAAACAGTTTAGATTCAGGCAGTCATTCCAATCAGCCCGGCCAATTAATGGCAGATGGTGTGGGCCAAGCCTGTCCAGGGTGTACTGGAGGGAGCGTTCGAGATGTTCGTAGAGCGGTGCTTCAGAGCCAGGCTCGTTTTCGTATTGAACCTGCTCGTCAAGTATTTTCCAGTCGCCAGTTTCCTTGATATATGCGGCTACACCAAGCACCAACCAGGCCGGATCATCATTAAAGCCGGAGCCAACTTCGTTGTTACCGCGCTTGGTCAGTGGCTGGTATTGGTGAAAGGCTCCTCCGTTTTTCCACTGGGTGGCGGCGATATCGAGAATGCGTTCCCGCGCACGGGCCGGGATCATGTGAACAAATCCCAACAAATCTTGATTTGAGTCGCGGAAGCCCATTCCGCGGCCAATGCCGCTCTCAAAATAGGAGGCCGAACGGCTCATATTGAAAGTAACCATGCATTGGTAAGCATTCCAAATATTTACCATGCGATTGGTGTGCTCATCGGGCGTGTTGACTTGCAGTTTCCCCAACAGGTTATCCCAATGTGTTTTCAGTGCCGCGAAAGCCTTCTCAACATTGGAAGGTTTTAGATATTTGGAAATGATCGGCAGGACGGTCTTTTTATTGATTACCTGTGAATCAGGTGGATCAAACTTGGCATCCCTGGGGTTTTCATGATAGCCAAGCAGAAATATGATTTTTTTGTGCGCGCCGGGTTGTAACTGGATGCGGACATGGTGCGAGCCGATCGGCTGCCAGCCGTGTGCTTCGGATTCACCCGAGACACCCTTCTCCACCACCAGTGGTGAATCCCAGCCGCGGTATGGGCCCAGGAAGGCCTCACGCTGTGTATCATAGCCATCCAATTTTTCCGAGCAGGCAAAGTAGGCGAAATGGTTGCGGCGTTCGCGGTATTCGGTCTTGTGGTAGATTACCCCATCGATAATTTCCATTTCGCCGGTTGACAGGTTGCGTTGGAAATTAGTAGCATCATCATTCGCATCCCACAGGCAAAATTCAATTGCTGAGAAAACCGAAATATCAGCAGGTCTTTCACGGTGATTGGTGATGGTCAGTTCCCAAATTTCCAGACTTTCGCCGAGCGGTACAAAATAGCGCGTGGAGGCTTCAATTTTATGTGCCATTGAGCGTATGGTTGTGTAACCCTGTCCGTGGCGGCACTCGTACTGTTCAAGCTTGTCGCGCGTGGGCATCCATGTAGGGGACCAGAATGGGCGCGAAACTTTGCCACGTTGGGCGGCTTCATTATCACGCAGGTAAATATAACGTCCGCCTATATCGGTAGGTGCGTTGTTATAACGGTAGCGGGTCAACCGGCGCAGCCGGGCATCCTTGTAAAATGAATATCCTCCGGCTGTATTGGAAATCAGGCCGAAATATTCTTCGCTACCCAGGTAGTTGATCCAGGGGAGAGGAGTATCGGGTTGTTCGATCACATATTCCCGGGTGGTGTCGTCAAAATGTCCGTAGCGCATAATACCTCTCTTTTTATCGTTTCAGTTTCCAAATGGCTGGGTTGCCTTTAGTTGTTGACATACAGCATCCATCCCAATCAAGAACCGGGATTATTCCGGACGCGCTTAAGCCTCTGGTTCCAATCAAAAACTGGGGTGATTCCAAAAAGCGCGTCACGTTCGCATGACAGGCTTGGGCGGAGCCATGAGGTTGGCGAATTCATTTAGCCGTGATCCGTGCACAAGCGCCAGGACTTCATCATTGGCTTCAAGTACAGTTGAACCATGCGGAATGATCAATTGGAGTTTGCGAATAACAGCCACAACATTGCATTCATCCGGCAATTTAATATCTTTCAGGGCTTTTCCGCAGGCGGGTGCAGAAGGATAGACCTTTTCTTCTACCAGGGAAAATTCGCCCCTTTTTAGCTTGACCAGTGTCATCATGTCGCCCAGGGACATTTCCTCAGCAACCAGGTGCGCGAGGATATCTGCCTGGTTGAGTGCCACGTCCACACCCATATCATTGGTAAAAAGCCAGGCATTTTTAGGGTTATTGATCCGGGCGATGATACGCGGGACATTAAATTCATAGCGCGCGAGAGAGGTAATCACCAGGTTGGTTTCATCGCTGCCTGTCACTGCCGCCAGGACCAGGGCCTTGTTAATGCCGGCGCGTTCCAAAACGGTTGGAGAGCTGCCATCTCCAGAGATGATTGAATCTGGAGGCAGTTCCGCTTGTAGTTTTTCGAGCAGTGCAGGGCGTTCTTCAATCACCTTGACAATGTGTTTCCCTTCAAGCAGGATTTTTGCCAGATGTGAACCGGTATTACCACCACCAACAATAATTACATACATGCTTTACCTCCTTACAATCCCAGCATATCCTGCAGACGCGGCATTGAAGATGCCTGCACCGAAATATGGATCAGATCGCCTTCGCGGAATTCGGTGCCCGCAGTGGGAATAAAGGCCCTTTGCCCGCGCGTAATGGAGATAACCTGGAATTCTCCAGGTACGTTTAAATCACGCACACTGCGGCCTGCCAGGCTATAGTTTACTTCAGCGGCCACGATAGACACTTCCCCGTGCCCAAAATTTTGAACCAGATCCAGGTCTGTGTGGCTGACGATTTCACAAATGCGTTCAGCTCCCATGGTGGTCATTGAGACGGTTTTCAACCCGAGACGCATGTAAATCTCTGCCCGACGTGGATCGAATATACGGGCAACCACACGCGGAACTTTGTAAATATTTTGGGCAATGCGTGCGCCGACAATGTTGGCGTTATCCGAAGAACTCGCCGCGATAAAAGAATCTGCCTGTTTGATGCCGGCTTTGAGTAGAACCGCCTCATCAAAACCCAAACCATTGACAATCTGCCCTTTAAACCCTGGCCCGAGGCGGAGTGCCGCATCTTCGTCACGATGATCGATAACGGTGACATTATGACCCCGGTCAGTCAACAAAAGACTGACCTGGGACCCGACTCGTCCACAACCCATAACGATAATTTTCATGGTTCCAGCCTCCTGTATTTTACGTTATTGTTTGGTGGGTGCGCGCATCCATGCTGCGTACGATTTGTTTACGAATCCATTCAAGACTGTATAAAATTACCGGGAAAACTAACAACCCTAACCAGTATCGGTAGGGAATGAATACATGTTCAAAGTTTCTTGCCAGGAACTCATAGTTAATAATAGACCAAATACTGATGACTTCAACCAGTACGCCGAACAATAAATAATGATTTCCAAGCCAACCCAGGCGGGTGTTGCGGGATTTTTCTGAACGGCATGCAAATGCGTTTCCAACCTGGGCAAAGACCACCCCAGCGTGGAAGACGGTCACTGCCATGGCGCGCGCTTCCAGTTCAGTCAGGTGCAGGGCAAGGAATGGCGGGAAAGGCAGAGGCGGGAGATGCAAATCCAAAATACTCCAGTTGCCTGAGAATAAATATACAGAGAAAAAGCCGATATAACAAAGCAATGCTTCAATCAGGCCAAGCCAAAGAAATGCTCTTGCTAACAAGGCATTATCGATTAATCGGGTTCCGCGCGGACGCGGAGGATGCAGCATAACATCTGGTTCGGGTTTTTCCATACCGAGTGCCAGAGCGGGAAGCAAATCCGTTCCAAGGTCAATCGCCAGGATCTGGCGAACTTTTAGGGCCAATGGTATCTGTGTGAAGCTGGCTGTGATCACAAATGGCAGCACTTCAGGGATGTTGCTGGAGAAAATATAAGTAATAAATTTTCGGATGTTATCGAAGATCGCGCGGCCTTCCTCAATCGCAACTACTATCGCACCGAAATTGTCGGTCGTCAGGATAATATCAGCAGCTTCCTTGGCAACATCCGTGCCAACCAATCCCATCGCAATTCCGACATCTGCTTTGCGCAGGGCAGGAGCATCATTGACACCGTCACCGGTAACTGCGACTACCTCGCCGCGCGCCTGAAACGCAGAAACAAGACGCATTTTATGCTCGGGCGCCATTCTGGCCAGGATGACCTCGCTGGTGAGGATTTTGTCCAGTTCGCCATCGCTCATATCGTCCAAATCTGCGCCGGTAATAATACGTGGATTTGGCGTGCTGAGCATTCCAACACGGCGGGCCATCGATTCAGCCGTCAAGCCGTAATCACCAGTGATCATGACGATGCGGATGCCGGCAAGACGGAAGGATTTTATGGCTGCTTCCACTTCCGGGCGGGGTGGATCCATCATAGCTTCCAGCCCCAGGAAGGTTAAATCATTTTCAATAGATTCGGCCATATATGGGCCGGATTTGGTAGGTAAAACCCGGCTGGCAATTGCCAGTACTCGTAGTGCGTTGCGGGCATAACCATCATTTGCCGCCATGATCTCTTTCCGCAGGCGGTTGTCGAGTTCGATGGTTTCGTTATCAATTAGGATTTTGGTACAAAGTTGCAATACTTCACGTGGAGCGCCTTTTACAAAGGCATACTCTTCATGCATGCCGCGGTGGATGGTGGTCATGCGTTTGCGGCGTGCGTCAAACGGGATTTCGTGCACGCGCGGGTAAAGAATCGCAAGCGCGTTCTCATTAATTCCAGCTTTAAGTGCAGCAACCTTCATGGCAGCCTCGGTCTGGTCTCCCAGGCTGGTCCAGGTTGGGTGTTCCAATGTAGGTGAGTTGAGCCGGGCATTGTTACATAAGGCACCCGCCTCTAATAGAGATAAAAGATTTTCTTCCCACGGTTTATTGGTTGGCACAGGCTCGAAGTGTCCAATTGGTTCGTAGCCAACACCCGATAGTT
Source organism: uncultured Anaerolineae bacterium (assembly GCA_903910795.1). Taxonomy (GTDB): domain Bacteria; phylum Chloroflexota; class Anaerolineae; order Anaerolineales; family Villigracilaceae; genus UBA5195. The sequence continues at coordinate 10,084 of CAIWAX010000200.1, read as the reverse complement.
TTATTTTTTGGTGCGATACCCAGATTTCCTTGACAGTCATCTGGTTTTGCGTCAGGGTACCGCTTTTATCTGTGCAAATGACGGATACCGAACCAAGTGTTTCGATAATTGTCAACCGTTTCGCCAGCACGTCCTTTTGAGCCAGGCGCTGTGCCGCTGCTGCCAGGGAAAGAGTGAGTGTGGCGGGCAAGCCTTCAGGGATGGTTGCAACGATAATGCCCAGGGTAAATAAAAAGAGTTTTTCCAGGCTAAGACCGATATTTGTGGTGTATCCAACTGTGAAAACCACTGCGCCAATGCCAAACGCTATCATAGTAATAACCCTGGTAACCTGACGAAGTTCTACCTGGTATGGGCTGGGCTCGACTTCGATTGATTGCGTCAGGTTGGCTATCCGGCCAAATTGAGTTAACATACCCGTACTGTAAACAACAGCGCGACCAGTGCCAGATGCAACCGATGTTCCCGCAAAAATAATATTTGGCTGATCCAATTCGCTGATTTCTTGCGTGTAGGAAGGGTCAGCCACTTTTCTAGCCGGAATCGATTCGCCGGTCAAGGTGGAGTTGTTGGTACGCAGGCCATACTCTTCCACTACTCGAGCGTCAGCCGGGATGTTATCACCCTCCTCCAGGATAAGGATGTCGCCTGGCACTGTATCTTTGGCGGGGATATGCTCGTCCCTGCCATTTCGCAGCACATGGGCATAGGCTGGCAAAACCTCCTGCAATTTTTCGATGGCCTGCTCTGCGCGATACTGCCGCCAGAAGGAGAAGAAACCGTTGGCAAGTGTCAGAATGATGATAACCGAACCAAGAACCTGGTCTTGCGCGATAAAAGCCAGAATGGCCGCGACCGTGAGGATACCGGCTTGCGGATGCAGAAAATAGCTGATGAATTTGACAGTGCGCGGTTCGCTGTGCTGTTCAGAGAGACGGTTTTCCCCATATAACGACTTACGCGCTTCGGCTTCGGCTGTGGATAGCCCTTCAGGCCCTGTTTCCAGGGCCTTATAAACATCCAGAATGCGTAAACTGTAAATGGGTTCTGCTGGCATAAAAATTTATTATTAGCGGGAGACCAGAAGTCTCCCGCTGACAGTGATCACATTTTCTGAGGCCCGGAAATGGCCCAGGGTCTGAGATATTTTCTCATCAATCTATTCCATATCCATCAGGGTTGCGAGCTGCCGCTGATGTTTATTGAATTGTGTTGAAGGCATCTTCCAGCATTTTCAGCTCTGCGATCAAATGTTTGCGGGTTGAAGGATCAAAACGGGTATCCTGGACGCGCTTTGCAGCTTCCTCGCGAGCTGCGCGAACGACAAAGGCTGGAACAAACATGATGCGTCCGGCGGGAATAACTTCAAAATGAGTGGTGTTTATTCGCAAACTTTGATCGTCAAAATAGGGTAAACTGAGGCTAAGCCCGCGATTTAAGGATCCCAGGGTGGCACGTTCTTTGATGGTGAGAATGATTTCTTTTGTTTTGTAGCGGGCCAGAGCGCGACCCTGGTTGATTAATTGTCCTAACATGCCGTAGCGTTTTTTCTGGTATTCGTCATCTGCGATCATGTATGGGGCGATAGATGAGGCTGTGTGCAGAATATTGATGAAACGTTGCATCGAAGCCAGGTCGGCTTCGGCTTCCTTTATGGAACCGACCAGTAGTTTTCCATTATCATCAAATGAAATCCATTGGGGTAAGTAGAAGCGCCGCGCTGCCGGAACGAACGGAACCTGTAGATCACCGCGCCCATTATCCGCCTTACCCTCTTCAGCAATGGCATCGCTGGCCTGTGTAATCGCCGATTCTGGAGCAAGATCTTCAGTTGGGATCGTGGGAATATCTTCCCCTTCATCGGGCCGGTAAGTGACTGAACGGCCTGACGGTAGCATGTTGTGAACCATGTGAATGGCAGCCGCATAACGCAACAAACCGGCGCTGGTGGAGATGGCGGGGTCTGGTGAGTGTTCCAGTTGTGACAATCGGTGGCGAACTGCTTCTTTCACATCTTCTCGGGCCAACCTGGTTTTGAAACCACCGATGTGCTGCTCTCGTACTTGCGGAGGCACGCTGATGGTTGCGGGCTGGTCGATTTGGGGTATTTCGGTAACGATTCGGTCTGGCAGTGTGAATTTGAGCTGGTAGCGGTGTTCGATTAACGCGTCTGCAATCTGGCGGGCCTGGGCTTCAAAGAAACGCTGGATGATAGCTGGTTGCGTGTTAAACAGAGCCTGTTTTTCGCCAAATTCATCACGGAGCTGGCTGGCTGGGGAAATATTTTCAGTCATGAGATCATCCTTTGCGAGTGATTATTGTAAAGAATCTTACCACAATTCGCTCGCATCCCCGTCTTGGGGCGTATTTGAATTACGTAGGTAAATATGGGGTCAAAGAAATGCAAGTACAACAAAGTGCCAGCAAATTCCCTGCTGGCACTTTGTTGTACTTCAAAGAGTGGTAATTTTGTCGCGGGTGGTTATGCCTGCGCAAAGGTGTCAATTAGCAGTTTTACATTTCCGCCTGCCGGGTAGAGAATTGGGCAAGTGCAGCCGCGTTTGGTATATTCTTCCACTTTGGCCCGGGCTTCCTCGGGTGTTCCAGAAGCAGTGATCCGGTTTACAAGTTCGTCAGGTACGAGGTGCTTGGCCTTATTGATTTGTTCTTTGGTGGCCGGCCATCCCAGAATTGATTGGATCTCGGTAACTATATCCATCGAAACGCCGCTGGCTTTTGCAATGTGCGGTTGTTGAGCAAGGTATTGGCAAAGGAGCATTTTTGTGGTTTCAATGGCTGTGTCATGATCCAGATCGACAGAGCATACAATTAATTGCGGGCGGTCAAGGTCTTCCAGTTTGCGGCCCGCCTTTTTCGCGCCATTATTAAGCAGTTCGAGAGCCTTGTCATTGTATTCGGGCGGAACGCAGTAATTCATAACACATCCATCGGCAATCTCACCGGTCATTTCCATCATCTGGTCGCCTGTAGCACCGATCATGATCGGCACATTGCGGGGTTCTCGGCGGCCATGCACAACATCCAGTTCTATGCCATCGACATGCAAAAATTCACCGTGGAAGGTAACCCGTTCTAAATTTAGAAGACGGCGCATGATTAAAACAGTTTCCTTCATGGCGGTCAATGGTTTTTTACGGTCAATTCCAACATTTTTTGCCAGCGGATCCCACCATGCACCAATACCGCAGATAATACGGCCTGGGGCAAGATCGTCCAGGGTTAGATAAGTGGCTGCCAGGAGACCGATGTTGCGGGTCCAGTTGTTGATCACGCCTGAGCCTACTTTTATCTTGTCAGTCACGGCGGCATAAGCGGCCATGGGCACAATCGCGTCCCGTACAAGCCGGGATTCGGCCTGCCAGACAGCTTCAAAACCTTTGGCCTCAGCATATTTGACGTACTCTAATCCATCCCGCAAATCATGAGAATCCTGCAAGTAAAGCGCAACCCGAGCCATAGAATTATCCTCCTACAAGTTTTGGATTTTCGATTGTTTTGAGCAAAATAAGATCGGCTGGAGTATCAAGATCAAGCTCAATATGTTGATTTCGCACAATCTCCAGCCTGGCCCCTGCATTTCTGGCAAGTTCGCAGTGTCGGGCAAAAGAATCGCTGCCAAAATCGTACTTGATCAAACCGCCTGGAGACATCAGCAGGGCGTTTGTCCCATTTTCGTGTCGGTCAGGTGAGATGACCACACAGGGTGATTTTTGAAGGTGACTCAGAAAGGAAATTAAATCTTCCCGGGTAAGCAAGGGAAGATCAGCGGGCAAAACCAAAACCCCGCGTGTCGCGTAATTTCGAGCCAACATCGCAGCGCGCGTCAGGGCGCTATTCATGTTGGGGGTGCCATCCTCTAGCACCGTTCGTGCTCCCAACTCTCTGGCAATCGCCAGGGCGGCTGGATCTCTGCTGATCACCAGGGTCTGCGATATTTGAGGTGTATTGCGCAACACATCCAGTGTCTGTTCCAAAAACATCCGGTTCAGAACTGCGCGTTCATCATCTGAAAGCACACCTGCGAGCCGGGATTTACCTAAGCGGAGTGGTTTTACAGGGACAATAGCCCAAATGGTCATGCGATCAATCTCTCTCTTATGAAGTGTAGCACATCTTGGGCCAATTGCTGACGATCATTGCGTGATTTCATGATCGTGTTAATTGACATTGTTTTGAGGCCAAGAGAACCGATTTTTTCTTCCCATTGCCCATCCTGTATATCCAAAACAAAACCAGAAAGGATTTCGCTGTAATGCGCTGCAACAGCATAAGAGGATGGTTCGATCCCCAATTCTGTAAACATTTTGGCGGCAGGGCCCTTGATTGTTTGTCCGCCAATAATTGGAGAGACAGCTACCACCTTTTTCGATGCCAGGGCAGAACGGATACCTTGTATATTTAGGATGGGATCGAGGCTAACCCAGGGGTTGCTGGGACAGAATACAACGGCGTCTGCCTCGATAATCGCTTTGAGAGCGCCGGGAACCGGCCGGGCAGTTTGTGTGCCCTCGAATCTAAACCCTTTGACAGTTGGTTGGCAGCCCTGATGGACGAAATATTCCTGAAAAGGGATTTCGCCCAGTTCAAGCGTGTCAACAATGGTTGCCACATATTGATCAGTCATGGGTAGAACAGTTTGCTGGATGCCCCATGTGCGGCAAAAATCGCGCGTGATCTCTGAAAGCTGTAGTCCAGATTTTAAACGCCGGGTGCGTTCCAGGTGGGTAGCCAGATCGCGATCGCCGATGTGGAACCAGCCAGCTCCTCCCAATTGAATGATATTTTCAAATACTTCCCAACTTTCATTCATCCTCCCCCAGCCGGTTTCGAAGTTTGAAAGACCGGCCAGAGTATAGCAAACCGTGTCGAGGTCTGGGCTGATATTTAAGCCCCAGTGTTCAAAATCATCTGCTGTGTTGACAATGATCGTTAAATCACCCGGTGGCAGACATTGAGCCAGCCCGTCAACAAGTTTGGCGCCGCCGACGCCTCCAGCCAAAGCAACTATCTTCATAACACTCCGTGTTCTAAAGAAATTTCACCACATCTTCAAGTTTTTTGAGGTTTTTTTCTTTTGGCTGTAAGTTACTATAACCGAGAAAAAACATGGCCTGGGGTTCCCAGGTTAGGGGAAGATCTAAAACCAGGCAAACAGTTTGCCCGGCGAACAGCGGGCTGCAGGTCCAGACAGAACTCAAACCTTCGGCCTGAGCGGCTAGTTGGAGCTGCAATCCAGCCGCCGCCGCTGACTGGATTGCCATGGTATGCTCTGCAACCGCACGTTCACCGCGGTCGTCTTCGTATACGTCCATCTCGCCTGGATCCATACAAAGGACAATGATCACAGGGGCTTCATTGATACGGCTGATAGAACGATTGACGCGGATGGCAATCTCTGCTGCATCCTGGTTGTCGCCTGTCAGGTCACGTTGAAAATCTACGGCCATCAGGTTCGCCAGCCGGGATTTTTGTTCTGCTTTTGTGATGACCACAAAACGCCAGGGCTGCCGGTTGTGCGCAGAAGGGGCATGGATGGCTGTTTCCAGGATACGGATCAGAATTTCAGTTTTTACCGGTTCGGAATTAAACCGGCGAACTGACCGGCGCGACCGGAGAAAACCATGCAAATCCATTACCCCATTCCCTGCACTTTTGTGGGAAGAATTTTGTATATGATTCTTGGTTGAGCGGGGTTATGAGCGGGGTATTGGGGGGTGCCGTGGTATTTGAGATTCAGTGTGTCGATATGTTCTTCGGCGCCTTCGGTTGTGAACTCGACAACCTGACCACGAATTTGAAGATAGCGATATGGATTGGCTGGATCTGCGATTACGAGCGCAACCTGTGGGCGGGTGCGCATATTTTTATCTTTGACACGCCCGGAGGCTGAATTGATTAAGATGTAATCGCCTTCAACGTTGAACCAAACAGGTGTAACCTGAGGCGAGCCGTCCTGCATTAAAGTTGCCAGGTAAACAATGGCTTTTTTTTCATTCAGGAGTAAATCCTGATAGGATTCGGGGATGTTTTTCATGGATTAGGCCTCTTTCTGATTGTCATATATTTTCCAAGGTGCCGGGCTTCGCTGGCTGTTTTTTTATAAAGCTCAACGAAACATATCCTGTTCTTTTGGGCGGAGCAGCTCTTTCATAGATCCGTTGCGCAATGGGTATTGGAATCCGCGCACATGTACCACAGGTGTGCCCTCAGAGGCCTGCCCCATTACTAGCGAAGCCGCCGCGGCAAGTTCATCAGCAACGCCCACAACAGTGATTTGCAGCGTATAGCCGAATAAATCCTGCCAGCCACGTTCATCCATCAAGCCAGGCAGGCCGGAAATTCCAATCGCCACACCCACCGTGCCCAGTCGCCATGCGCGGCCGTGTGAGTCGATTATCATGATCCCCAGTTTTTTCCCGCTGACCTGCTGTAGTTGCAATCGAAGAACTTCAGAGGAGCGGTCAGGATCCTGTGGCAACAGCAAAACCCAATCTTCCGAGGTTGTGCCTTCCCCGGCAACATTGGAATGATCGATCCCAGCGTTGGCGCATACAAAACCCAGGCGATGTTCAACGATTACAGAACCGAAACGAGTGCGCAAGATTTCTGTGCTTTCTCGCAGAATCAGTTCTGCCAACCGTGGATCTTTGCCACTTTTGGCGCTTAACGCCAGGGCCTGGGGGGAAGGCTGAATATTCGCCAGGTTGATAAATTGGTTTTCTGCTTTGCTGACAATTTTTTGGGCAAGTACAAGTATGTCGCCGTCTTCCAAAGTAAGGTCTGATTGTTGTATGGAAGACAAAATAATCCCGGCGAGATTATCGCCAGGTTTAATAATAGGTATTCCTTTTAGAGCCGTCAGGGCAAGGGTCATGTTATGTGTGTTGTAGCCAGTAGGTTTAGCTTTTATGTACTCCGGTAATCTTGATGCCAGCGTGTGTGGAGCCGTATTGTTTATTGATGTAGATCAACAGGCTGGTCAATCCCTCAACCACTACCGAGTTCTCAATCGGGCCAGCATCCCAACCTGTCAAACCGGCTGCTTCAACCAGCTTGATCACCTGGAGCCGGGCTTCTTTGGAAGAGCCAGTTACCAGAACATCACATGGAACTTCATCACCAACCATGAGATGTTCATAAGAAATACTTTGAAAGGCATCCACAACCTCAACACCTTCGCCCAATATTTCCCGGGCTTCCTGTGCGGCTGATCCGGCTGGAGGCATCTGAACTTTGATCACTTTAGGTGGCACCAGTGGCACTGTGACGTCCACCAATATCTTTCCCTGCATGGCTGATTTAACAGTTTCAAGAGTGGCCCGGTGTGCAGAATATGGAACTGTTACAACCACCAGACTGGCTTGCATCGCGGCGGTTAAATTATCCAGGCCTTCTACTATTTCCTGTCCAAGTAGGCTATTTAACTCGGCAGCCGCGGAGCGGGCCTTTTCGATATCGCGGGAACCAATTATGACTTTATAACCGGCTTTTGCCCAACGAAAAGCCAGACCTTTGCCTTCCTTACCAGTTCCACCCAGCACAGCAAGCGTTACAGAAGCATCAGACATAAAATCCTCATTTCACAATCAGGTTTATTTTTACAAAATTTGGTTCACGAATATGAATAACTGTGTGCGAAAACTTCAACGCCGGATTTCAAGAATTTCATATTGAAAGCCCCGCGGTTTATTCGAAATGATTAGAATCTTTCAGCGTAACGCTTCCAGACCTGGGTGGAAAGCTCTCTGGATTTGGCCGCAATTTCTTTTTCATCAAGAGTTAGCAATTGGCGGTCTTGCATCAAAATCTTTCCGTTTACGATGGTCGTGGTTACCATTCCATCCCGAAAGCCAAATAAAATGTGCCAGGGCAGGTTGCCTCCTGTAAGCGGAGTCGGTGCATCATAATCCACAAAAATAAGATCTGCGGCAGCTCCAGGTTTAAGCACACCAATTTCCATAGAAAATAAATCGTGAGCCAGAGCGGCATTGTTCTTGATTGCGATATCGGTGACAGTATAACCGTCCATGTTGCGCGGATCGCCAGTATTCAATTTGTGGATGAAGTAGGCAGCTTTCCACTCTTCCCACATGGAATTTGAAAAGCCGTCATTGCCAAGACAAATTTTTATGCCTTTATCGAGCATTTTTTCAACTGGTGAAACGCCCACAGCGTTATTCATGTTTGAACGTGGCTGGTGAGTTACCCAGACATTGTTTCTGGCCAGGATATCCATTTCATTTTCATCGACATGCACGCAGTGAGCAGCGATAGTGTGCGGGCCCAATATCCCATGTTGTTCGAGCCAGGCAACCGGGCGCAGTCCGCTCTTTTCCATTATAACCTTGCCATCATCTTGGCTTTCTGATAGGTGTGTGTGAAAACCCACCTCAGTACCAACCGCTGCCCGGCACAAATCCAGCGTTTCGTCGGAAAGAGTCAAAGGTGCGTGTAAGCCAAAGACAGCCGCAAGAGTAGATGAACGTTTTTTTACTTCTTTTATAAAACGAACGTTTTCATTGATCCCGGCTCGCGCTTTTTCGATCCCATCCCGATCGGTTACTTCATAACATAAGGCTGCGCGGATGCCAGATTTCTCAACTGTTTCGGCGATTACATCCAGAGAGCCGTCGATGAAATTAGGGGAAGCATGATGATCTACCAGTGTGGTTGTGCCGTATTTGATTGCATCCACGATGGACATCAACGCAGAATAGCGCACATCATCTTCTCCGAGGGTTTTGTCCAGCGGCCACCACAGTTTTTCGAGAATATTGGAAAAATTCGTGGGCGCTTCACCGGGTATAGCCATGCCGCGTGAAAAAGCGCTGTAAAAATGGGTATGTGCGCAAATATTACCAGGAAATACAAGTTGTCCTCTGGCATCCACCTGGGTTTCCTGCGGATGGCGTTGGCTTACTTCAAAATCAGGTCCTATTTCAACTATCTTTCCATCGGTAATGTAAATGGCCGAACCCGGCATAATCTGATTAGGATTATCCCAATTCACCAGGGTTGCATTTTTTATCAGCATGGGTTCCTCATCCTTGAGAAGGATCATTCAGGTTTAACAAAATCAGGTTAATTGAAATATTATCAGATAACGATCCAAATTGCCATTCGATCTGTAACCGCAAAGGATCAAAAAATATAGCCAGGCAGATATATTAATAATCCCTGGAATACAACCTTGAAGGAAAGGGATTAAAAAGAAGTTCTGACAGTGTCTGAACTTCCCTTATCCATTTTTTTAATTTTGTCTGGGTGGCTTTATCCCAGGCCAAACTGTTTGGGGTGAGGAAGAGTGTTTCCTGCTCGGGCCATGTGAGTAAGTGTTTCGAAGACTGCTTCCCGGGCTTCCATGTCAATCCCATAGAAAAAAGGATATATGGCAGCATATACTTCATTTGTGGGGAAACTCTTTAAATAATTGAGACTGGGTCGGAATAATTCAGAATTGTTTTCTTTCAAAGCGAGCAGGAAAATATTGTTAGCCGGCTGCGACGGCGAAACACCCATGCCATATTTTCCTGCAAACTCAATTACCCACGGGGTTTCATGCGGAGTAGGTGGCAATTTTGGAATGTGTTGATTTTCTTGCCGGTCGGTCAATATTTCAACAGCCAAGTTTCGGACAGCCCACTGCTCATCATTTACCTGGGATTGCTCAATCAATCCTACCGCCCAGGGCTCATCGATACGTGAAAGGCCGTAAAGGATGGCACGACGCACCAGGATGTCTTCGCTGGTGATGCCTTCACGCAGGGCTTCCCTGCCATCATTAAGGTTATTTGCCAGGGCTTCGGCTGCATAAGTTCTAAGTTGTTCATCCCCATGAAGCAAGGAAACTGCGACGGCCTCCAGCGCTGGAGGAGTGCCGATTTCAACCAGGGCCAGGCAGGCTGCACTTCGTGTGAATTCCATCGAGTTCGATGTCAAATTTTCCAGAGTTTCAATAGCTTTTGTATCCCTGGTCAGCCCTGACCCTAACGCAGCTAACTGACGTAAATGATTTGATTCTGCGAGCAACAATTGTCTGAAGAGTACATTGATTTTGTTGTCG
>CAIWAX010000199.1 GCA_903910795.1 uncultured Anaerolineae bacterium | reverse complement strand
CCCCCAAATCCAAGAACGGGATTTAGGGGAAGGGGCCAAAATCTGGCGGCAAACAGGTTTCCCCTCCTCCAAATACCCCGGTTTTGGGGATTTGGGGGAGGCAGGGAGGGGGTCGAGAATCAATGTCAAAAATTGAAACTGCGGAGTTATACTTTTACACATTCTTAGTATGGAAAGTACCCACCCGCAGGGCAAATGTAAGTTCAATAAAAGTGAACTCAAAAAATCAAATTTGAAGTTTCAGGGAGAACTGAGTATGACAACATCTTATCCGAAAATTGGTATACGACCTGCAATTGATGGACGTCGTATGGGAGTGCGCGAATCACTTGAGGACCAGACCATGGGGATGGCCAAGCGCACTGCCGAGTTCCTGGCCGCCAATCTTTGTTATCCGGATGGCTCGCCGGTCGAGTCGGTCATTTCTGATACCTGCATCGGGGGGCTGGCAGAATCGGCCCGTTGTGCTGAAAAATTTGCGCGCGAAGGTGTTGGTCTGACCATTACAGTCACCCCTTGTTGGTGCTACGGCTCAGAAACGATGGATATGGATCCGCTCATGCCCAAGGCGGTCTGGGGTTTTAACGGAACCGAGCGCCCCGGCGCCGTATACCTGGCCGCGGTTCTGGCTGGCCACACGCAAAAAGGGCTGCCTGCTTTCAGCATTTATGGCCAGGATGTGCAGGATTCATCTGACACCTCCATCCCCGCTGATGTACAGGAGAAACTGCTGCGCTTTGCACGGGCTGGTCTGGCGGCGGCCATGCTGCGTGGAAAAACCTATCTGTCATTTGGCAACGTTTCCATGGGTATTGCCGGTTCGATCGTGAATCACGACTTCTTCGAAAGCTATCTGAACATGAAAGTCATGTCTTCCGACATGAGTGAGTTCAGCCGCCGCATCGAGCGTAATATTTATGATCCGGAAGAATTCAAAAAAGCTATCAAGTGGGTCAAGGAGAACTGCAACGAAGGCCGTGATTACAATCCTGTAGAGCGCCAGAAGAACCGCGCTGAAAAGGATGCCGATTGGGAATTCGTGGTCAAAATGACCTTGATCGCTCGCGATATTATGCATGGCAATCCACGTCTGGCCGAACTTGGCTTTGGCGAAGAGGCCCTGGGGAACAACGCCATTCTGGGTGGTTTCCAGGGGCAACGTCAATGGACAGATCACAAGCCCAACGGCGATTTTATGGAAGCCATACTGAATTCCTCCTTTGATTGGAATGGTCTGCGCGAATCTTATACCTTTGCCACAGAAAATGACAGCCTTAACGGTACTGTCATGTTGTTTGGTCACCTGCTGACTAATACTGCCCAGATTTTCGCGGATGTGCGCACCTATTGGTCGCCGGACGCCGTCAAGCGTGTAACGGGATATACTCCCACGGGTGTGGCCGCCAATGGTTTCATCCATCTCATCAATTCTGGTGCGGCTACCCTGGATGCCACAGGTCAGTTGGAGCAGGATGGTCAGCCAGTCATGAAACCGTTCTGGCAGATCAGCGAGCAGGAAGTTGCGAAGTGTCTCGAAGCCACCCAGTGGCACCCAGGCATGGAAGAGTATTTCCGCGGTGGTGGTTATTCCTCCTGCTTCCTGACACGCGGCGGCATGCCGTTTACGATGAGCCGGATCAACCTGGTCAAAGGTCTTGGCCCGGTACTGCAAATTGCCGAAGGTTGGACAGTTGACCTGCCGGCGGACGTACATGAAACCCTCAATGAGCGCACCAATCCAACCTGGCCCACCCACTATTTTGTACCGCGCCTGACTGGCAGCGGCCCATTCCGTGACGTTTACTCGGTAATGGCGAATTGGGGCGCCAATCATGGAGCCCTGAGCTTTGGTCACATCGGTGCCGATTTGATCTCATTGGCTTCCATCTTACGTATTCCGGTTGCCATGCACAATCTCCCCGAAGAAGCCGTTTTCCGCCCAAGCGCCTGGGGTATGTTTGGCGCCATGGATCCACAGGGTGCTGACTTCCGCGCTTGCGCGAACTTCGGCCCGCTTTACGGCAAATTCTAAAAACTTTTGGATGTCCCGCGGTCGTCAACCTGGCATGAAAGCCCGGGCTGTTGACCGCGGGATTTTTTTATTTGCATGATGCTGAATTAATAACCTTTCGTTAACAATGTCATATTCAAGCAGGATTTATAATCTTGTCTCCTCGATGACCATCGATTTGTCTGCTGTTGTTCAATGAATGTTTTGGGTAAATTATTATTAAAGGGAGCAGCCTGATGCCGGAAATAAATGTTTTTAGAAATGAAACCAACTTCCAGATCCTTGAAGCCGGAACCGTGATATTCAAGCGCAGTGATCCCAGCGATTTTATGTATGCGCTGCTTGAAGGCGAAGTTGATATTATTGTGGAAGGCAAAGTCGTGGCTACGATTGGCTCTGGTAGTTTGTTTGGCGAAATGGCACTCATCGACAATGGCCCGCGCAGCGCCACTGCCCAGGTCAAGAGTACTGCAAAAGTAGTTCCGGTTGATAAACGCAGGTTTATGTTCATGATTCAGCAAACTCCGTTTTTTGCTTTACAGGTCATGCAATTGATGGCCGAGCGCATTCGGAAATTTGATGATACTGTTCAATAATTACCTTTCATTTTTCAAGATCATTCCTGAAATTTCAGCGGCCGTTTATCACAGTGATAAGCGGCCGCTTTTTGTACTTGAGCTTTTTGACCAATGTTTGGAAACAGTTTCACAAAGATGGATGGACCATGTTTATGCTTGTTCTGCTTTCGCGGGTATATGGCTCATGGCTCGTTCGGCCATGGCTGTGATCGTCAGGCTGGGATTTACACCCACATTGGCTGGGATGGCCGCGCCATCCACTACATACATGCCAGGGCAGCCGAAAACCTCGTGCTGCTGATCGATCACGCCGTTGGTCGCATCGATACCGATTCCACATCCGCCCAGGATATGGGCAGTCACAGACATATTTAAAACACTTTCAAGCAAAGCATTATGCGCGGTTCCGCCTGACACCTGTGCGAATGTCCGCGCAGCCTGGTTTGCCTCCGGGATATAAGTAGGCGCCGAGCGGCCCGTGGGTGTGGCTGATTGCAATCCTTTGCCTGGAAAGCCTGCCCAGGTGAAAGCCATCTGGTTATCGGCATTCTGCATGGTTGAGATCAAGGTGATGCGTTTGTGCCAGTCTTTCAGCACGCGTAAAGACGCAGTTGATTCAAGCGGGTGCCGCAGGAAGTATCCTAAAGTTTTGAACGCCCGCAGGAACGGATTGAATCCATCCACCAGAGGGCCGGAATACAACTTCATGAACCAGTAACTGGCCGGGAGCCGGTTCTGCGTCACATGAGTATGCTCATTGGCATGGAAATCCGATGAAATAGCCGGGCCCCGGGTCAAATCATCATCCGGGTTCTTCGAGAGAACACCGGTAATGGCTTCCGAATTCGTCCGGACGCGCTGTCCAAGCATGGGGGAGAGATTGGGCAGCGTCTGCGCTGCCTGGCAGCGGAACAGGATCTCCAGTGTTCCGAGCACACCTGCCGCCAATATCACCTTGCCCGCGCTCAGCGCCGGATATTTTTCGCCAGTCAATGGGTTAGTCATTTCCAAATAATACCCATCTGGTGTTTGCCGTATCAGGGTGACTTTATGCTCCGGGATGATCTGCGCTCCCAGTTGTTCGGCCAGGTAAAGGTAATTTTTATCAAGGGTATTTTTGGCGCCGTTTGCGCAGCCCGCCAGGCACGCGCCTTTTTCCAGGCAGCCGTTACGAGCCGGGCCCTTTCCCCCGAAGAATGGGTCTGGTGTGTTGGCTTCACCGAAGAAAATGCCGAGCGGTACCGGCCCGTAGCTATCCCCTACATTCATTTCGGCGGCGGTTTGGCGCAGCCAGCCATCCTGTATGCCCGAAGTTGGACAGGTTACCCGGCCAAGCATGTGGGCTGCGGTCTGGTAATGTGGGCGCAGTTCGTTTTCCCAGTCTATGCCCATTTTATTCCAGGCTTTGTCCTGGTAAAAAGCCTTTTTTGGTTCGAGCAGTACCGCGGCATATACCAGGCTTCCACCGCCTACACCTACCCCGCCCACGATGGTGGCGTGTTTAAAAAAGCGCTGCACGAAAAAGCCCTTCAACCCGAGCGCAGGCATCCAGAACAGATCAAGTGGTGACTGGTTGGCTTTTTCAATCGCCTGCCGTGTTACCCTGCGGCCCATTTCCAGTACTGCTACTTTGTAGCCCTTTTCACTCAAACGTAAGGCAGCTACACTGCCGCCAAATCCTGAACCAACTACAATGACATCGAAATCCATGAGTTATTCCACTTTTTTAAGGATAAATGGGAAGGCCAGACTCCGCAAACCGCGCAGGTTGGCAAGCGTCATACCCAGCAGGGTCTGACCGTCTACCAATCGGATTTCATCCACAATGTACATCCATGGGAATGGGTTGCCCGGTTGGTAATGCAGGGCGAGACCCTCGCGGCCATCGATGAATGATTTCTCCTGGAAGAATTTCATCTCAAAACATTGTGAAAAAGTTCCTGCCCTCAATACAATATTGATGGCAGTCTCATCAGTATGGATTTCCTTGCCCCACCATCCACCCAAACCGCTGAGTGTCAGCGCCGGGCCGGCCGACTTTCTCAACCAGCCAGGGCCAACGAAGGCCGCCCGATATTTGCCAGGCAGGCTGGCCGGGTCGGGGACCGGCAGCGTTGAGAAATATTCTCGAAATTTGGCTAAAGACAGGTGGTTGTAATCCATGCTACTTCCTATGGAATATAATGATGGCTCTTACATTGAAACCGCTTGTATAAAGAAGAATAACTTGAGCGTACCCGCTGGCTGGCTATTCAAAACTTTACGGTGGATAAGCTGCCATCCCGGCTTTCATTGCGCCCTCAACAGTGCCATCTACATACTCTTCCCCAGGGAACATTTGCTCGTTGGGATCGTAGAAATTACGTGAATGCCGGTAAATGGCAAAGTCCCAATTGTCAATTTTCCCATTCCAGGTCAGACGACAGATTTCTGATGGGCGACCGTGATCTATGCGATCAAGGTACAGAAATTTACTCTTAAACCTTGCGACATAACCTTGCTTGGTTTCTCCAAACAGCGCGCGCATGAAGGGGTGCTGTTTTTTTGTAAATGTTTTCGTGTTGAAATCATCCACCTGTTTTTGAACTTTAGCCTGTATTTCGTGGGGAATACCTGGGTTACGAGGCATAGCAACTCCTTTGGACTGAATAAACGGTTATGATTGAAAAAGAGTAACTGCTCACCCGGTTGTGTCATCAGGGAAAATAAATAGCCAAATAGCTAAAATTCGATGGGTTGCCCCGCAAGT
>CAIWAX010000198.1 GCA_903910795.1 uncultured Anaerolineae bacterium | reverse complement strand
TGGGAAAGATCTTGCTGGGGGGAATTAGAACTCATATCCAATCTCCTTCAAGTTTTTATGAATGGCCTTTTGCAATTCCTCGCCACGCGCAAACTGTTCGGCAAGCTTGGCGGTCAGGTTGTTCATTTTGTCCGCAAAAAGTATTCCATCATCTTCGACTTCTTCAGTTCCAACATAGCGGCCCGGCATGAGCACGTAATTATTGGCGCGGACTTCATCCAACGTTGCAGCCTTGCAGAAGCCGGCCTGATCCACATACGCGCCGCCCTTGTTTCGCCAGGCGTGATAGGTGCTGGTGATCAGGGTGATGTCGGTATCCGAGAATTCTTTGTTGCGCCTGCTGGTCATGGTGCCCAATTTACGGGCATCAATAAACAGGATCTCATTTGAACGATCACGTTGGATTGGGCGGAGCAGCGCTCCGCCCCTACGGTTGCGCGCCAGAAACCACAGGCAGGCGGGGATCATGGTGTTGTAAAAAAGCTGCGCGGGCAAAGCCACCATGCAATCCACCAGCCCGGCTTCGATCAGGTTTTTGCGGATTTCGCCCTCGCCACTGGTATTGGTATTCATACTGCCGTTGGCCAATACGATGCCCGCCCGGCCGTTGGGAGCCAGCTTGTGCACAAAGTGCTGCAGCCAGGCATAGTTGGCGTTGCCGACCGGCGGCAGGCCGTATTTCCAGCGCGCATCATCGCGCAACTGCTCACCGCTCCAATCGCTGATGTTAAAGGGTGGGTTGGCCAGGATGAAATCGGCTTTCAGATCGGGGTGACGATCATTTAAGAATGTATCACCGAGTTCGAGTTTGGCATCGATGCCGCGGATGGCCAGGTTCATGCGCGCCAGGCGCAGCGTGGTCGGGTTGGATTCCTGCCCATAAATGGAGAGGTCCTTGATGTTGCCCTGGTGACTGAGCACAAATTTCTCGCTCTGCACAAACATCCCGCCGCTGCCGCAGCAGCCGTCATATACCCGCCCCTTGTACGGGTGAAGCATTTCCACCAGCAGCTTGACGATGCTGGCGGGGGTATAGAACTGCCCGCCCTTCTTGCCTTCCGCATCCGCGAACTGACCGAGAAAATATTCATACACCCGCCCGAGCAGGTCTTTGGCCTGGTTGGCATCCTGCCGGAAACCGATCGTACCGATCAAGTCGATCAATTCACCCAGGCGCACCTTGTTCAGATCCGGGTCAGCGTAAATCTTGGGCAGCACGCCTTTGAGCGGGGGATTGATACGTTCGATGGCATCCATGGCATCATCGATCCATTTGCCGATTTCGGGCTGTTTGGCGCGATCCTGCAGGTATTTCCAGCGGGCCTTTTCGGGTACGAAGAAGACATTCTTGGCCAGGTACTCATCGGGGTCTTCGGGATTGGCGCCTTCAAAGTCGCCTTTGCCTTGCGTTAGCTTGTCGTATAGATCATTGAAGGCATCTGAAATGTATTTGAGAAAGATCAGGCCGAGCACAACGTGTTTGTATTCGGCTGCGTCCATGTTGGAGCGCATTTTGTCGGCTGCTGTCCAGAGGGTTTTTTCGAGTTCGTTATTTTCCGCCATGTTTGTCTCGTTTCCCGTTGATGTAAAAGTTGAAAATTACCAGGGTCGTGAATCAAAATCCCACATGCAGTTTATGTGTAGATTATAGCATTTTACGAGAAAACCTTCTCCGGTCGGGGTAATGGATTATCGATCTGTGATAGGCGGGCACATCGCCAGAACGGGAGACACGCCCTTACACAACCGTGCGGGCGCGATGGCGGGGAAGGTGATGGATGGTCGCGTAGAGACGTTGCATTGCAACGTCTCTACCTCACCGAAAAATCTGCCCCAATCTCGGCGCCAGCAGCAGGGCGCCGGTGGTGGAGAGGTGGCCGCCGTCCACATACAGCGGCCGGTTGTTTACGATCACATCGCAGCGCTTTTCGCCGCAAAAAATATCCCAGATATCGATCACATGCACGGATGAATTCTTCGCCGCCAGGCTGTCGAGGATTTCAAAGACACGCTTATTCTTGGCGTTCATGAAATCCTTTGTCAGCGGCGCGATCAGCGCGTTGGCATCCCGCCCGGTGCGCCCGGCGATGAAATAGACCGCCGAAACGTTGTATGCCACCTCCGGGAAGGGGCTGATGATGTACACCTGGCGGCCTTCCGCCGCCAGCGCCCCGACCGTCTGGTTGAGGCTTTCATCCGTCAACTCGCCCGGCAGCCAGCTTGCCGCCAGGATGACGGTCTTGAATTCGGGATGCGCCCGAATGGCCGTCATGACGCCTTCATTAAACAGGTTGCAGCTCGCAGCAACGCCTTTTCCCAGCCCGAGCAGCGGCGGACAGCCGCCCTGCCAGGTGATATAGCCGCTTTGACCGGCCCGCGCGGCGGCCTGGTCAAAGCCGGGCGCGAAGGCGTGGGCGTGCGAGTTGCCCCACACCAGGAAGCTCGGGCTGGCGCCGCTGGTTCCCAGGCCGCAGCCGGGTTGGCCGATGGCTTGCGCGCTCTGGCAATCGTTCCACTGCCCAAACTGCGTGTTCCAGACTTCGGGCGGCAGGCTGGTATTCAAATCGATGCGCACGGGCAGACCCTGCGTCGCCAGCACCAGCCCGGCCCCGGCCAAAATCAGCGCGCCGGTGGCCGCTGAAAAGTAGAAAATGCGCGGGCGCGGCAGGAAGCTTTTGGCGCGGAAGGGCGTCTCGACGAATTTCCAGGATAGGAACGAGAGTGCAAAGGTCAGCGCCCACCAGGCCAGGTAGGCGCGTCCGCTCAGCGGGGTGATCATGACATAGCGGGCCATCACCAGCAGCGGCCAGTGCCACAGATACAGCGAGTAAGAGAGCTTGCCGATCCAGACCAGCGGCGGCAGGCTCAGAAATTTCCCAACCAGGCTGCCGCCGTCCATGCCGCAGTTGATGATCAGAACAGTGCCGAGCACCGGCGCCAGGGCGCTCAGACCGGGGAAGAGGGTCGCATCCGTGTAGAGCAGGCTGGCGGCCAGGATCGCCAGCAGCCCGGCGGCGGCCAGCAGGTTTTGTAACCAGGGCTTCAGGCGCACCGGACGCAGGCTCACGAGCGCACCGGCCAGCAGTTCCCAGGCGCGCAGCCAGGCCATGTAAAAAGCCGCGTCGCGCTCCACCTGCACGGTGTAGATGCTCCAGCCCAGCGAGCCGAGCAGCAGCAGGCTCAGGATCGGGGTCAGCCAGCGGCGGGCGTACTTATAGATGAAGAACAGGGTCAGCGGCAGCACCAGGTAGAACTGTTCTTCCACCGAGAGCGACCAGGTGTGCAGCAAGGGTTTGAGCAGCGACGGCCCGTCAAAGTAGCCGGCCTGCGAGTAGAACAGCAGGTTGGCTACCGAAGCCGTGGCGGCAGCGATGCTGACCCACAGGTCGCTGAAGGTTTTGGCGTCATACAGCCAGGCGCCCGCCAGCCCGGCGGCGATGGCGACCGTGAAGAAGGCCGGGAAGATGCGCCGGATGCGCCGTTCGTAAAATACCGCCAGCGAGAAGCGTCCGCTCTGGATGTCATGCACCACCAGCCCGGTGATCAGGAAGCCGGAGATGACAAAGAAAACATCCACGCCGACATACCCGCCGCTGAAGGGCGTGTTGCCGCTGTGGTAGAGCATGACCGCCAGGACGGCCACGGCGCGCAGTCCGTCAATGTCGGGTCGGTAGGTTCGGGAGGGGGTTTCAGTAATGTCGGGTCCGGTCATGGTTATGCCAGGGCTGTATTATATAATGCTCTGCTTCCAAGTGCGAAGCTGAAGTTCCATTTGGAACCACCTGCATACATGACTTACCTGGCCCAGAAAATATACGTCCTAGACATCTTGCCTAAATAGATATATAATGTCATATTAATTCCTGGTCATTGACACAGGGGTTGAGCTTTTTGCCTGTTTAGCGAGAGCAACACTTGAGAGTATAGGATTCTATCTGGGAAACCATTCAACCCGCATGCTGGCCGCCGCCGGGTTGTCAGCGCCTGGGCGATATTAATTTGTCGATTCAAAAGGAGTATGAATATGCTTGATTTTCCCGTAATCCCTGCGCGAATGGCTTTGGTTAATGTCGATATTCAAAACGTATTTGTGGAAGGCTCCGAACCGGATGGACAAATTGTCCTGGAGCGCATAAACCGCCTGGCCGCGGTTTGCCGCGCGGCGGGCATCGTGGTTTTCCATTTACGCCATACGCTCCCCGTTGGTTTGGATGGTGGCGTGCTGGGCCAGATATTCCCGATCGTGAACGAGGGCTTTCTTGATCGTGACTCGCATACCGCCTCCTTCCACCCGAACCTGGTGCGAAAGCCGGAAGATATTCTGCTGGAAAAACCGCATTATGGCGGTTTTTATGACACCAATCTCGAGCTGTTGCTGCGCCGGCGTGGGGTGGATACCATTATCATTACAGGAATCGAGACCAATGTCTGTTGTGAGACCACCGCGCGTGAGGCCATGATGCGCGATTTTCGGGTATTTTTCCTGAGCGACGGCACCACCACGGCTGGGGTGGAAGGGTTGACCCGCGAAGAGGTACAGCGTGCCTCCCTGGCGACACTGCGCAATAATTTTGCCCAGATATTGAGCGTGGATGAAATGATCGGTAAGATTGAGACAGCCGCCGCCGCGGCTCGCTGATCAGCCAATTCCAGCGGCAAAATAAGAGGTGCGCAGCAAGGCTGCTCCGCGAAACCCGCTTTCAAGTTTCAACTCGGCCAGAACGGCCGGTGGAATAAAAACTGCTCCAAACTGTTCGTGGAGCAGTTCCAATTGATCGCTGGCAGCCAGCCCAAGCAGGGGGGAAGTATCGCTAACGGCTGGCATAACCTATATCATCCAGAACATCCTGTTCATCATATTGGCGTGGGATCGCGCGCTGACCGAGCAGAATGCCAAATGCGCTTTGCGACATCTCTGCCAGTTCGGTTTTGAGCTGATGTTATCGGGAATTTCAAGAATGAGTGACATAAACTTACTGCGCTGTGCAGCGATTTAAGTATGGCACGAATTACTCAGTGATTGCGAGGGGGTAATTCAGGGTTTAAGCGGACAGGTAGAAAATAAGTAATTGCTCACGGGGTGGGTGCTTTTTGGCAGAAACCATCCTCGCGCGTTCTTCGTGAGGATGGCTCAGCGCCTAAAGTGAAGCAACCCGTGAGCCGTTACAACGCAACATTTATTGTTCAGTCTACCACAAGAGTAGGGACGCGGCAACGCCGTGCCCCTACTCTTGTGGTAATTTAATTCGCTACAACCAGTTCGCGCAACAGCAGGCCCAGGCGGGTCATGCCTTCGCGGATCATCTCGGGTTGGCAATAGGAGAAATTCAGGCGCATGGTGTTGTTGCCGCCGCCGTTGGCGTGGAAGGCTGAACCGGGCACATAAGCCACCTTGCGTGAAAGGGCGGTCTTGAAGATCTCGGCTGCATCCATGCTGGGGGGCAGCACACCCCACAGGAACATGCCACCCAGCGGTTTGGTCCAGCTTGTGCCGGCCGGCCAGATCTCTTCCATCGTTTCCAGCATCATGTCGCGGCGTTCCTTGTACACCCTGCGGATAACCTTGACGTGTTCATTCAAAAAGCCGCCCTTGCCAACTTCATAGGCCACGATCTGGTTGAAGGTGGCGGTATGCAGATCGGCGGCCTGTTTGGTCTGCACCAGTTTCTTGATAACCTGCTCGGGGGCGATGACCCAGGCCACGCGCAGCCCGGGCGAGAGCAGCTTGGAGAAGGTGCTCAGGTAGATGACGTTGCCAGTGTAGCAGCCGTCATCGCAGCGGAACTTGCTGTCCAGATAGACCAGCGAGGGCAGGTGATCGCCGTCATAGCGTAACTGGCCGTAGGGATCATCCTCCACGATCGGCACGCCGTACTTGTCGGCCAGCTCAACGATGCGCTGGCGGCGTTCCAGGCTGAGGGTCGCCCCGGACGGGTTCTGGAAGTTGGGCAGGATGTAGATGAACTTCGGACCGATGCGCAGGGCTTTTTCAAGCTCGTCCACGATCATACCGTCCTCATCCATCGGCACGGTGATGTACTGGGCACCGTAGGCGTTCCAGGCTTGCAGCGCGCCCATGTAGGTGGGGTTTTCCACCACGATGTAATCACCACGGTTGACAAACAAACGCCCGATAAAGTCGAGAGCCTGCTGCGACCCGGAGGTGATCAGGACATTCTCGGGCTTGACCTCCACGCTGTAGCGCACCGTGTGGCGGCAGATCATCTCACGCAAGGGCAGGTAGCCCTCGGTGGTGCCGTACTGCAGTGCCTGTGCGCCATCGTGTTCGAGCACATGCGTGCAGGCGGCTTGAATTTCTTTGACAGGGAATACATCCGGGGCGGGCAGGCCGCCGCCAAACGAAATAATGGCCGGATCCTCGGTCAGCTTGAGCAGTTCGCGGATGACCGAGCTCTTCATCTTTTGTGTGCGGTGGGCATAACGATATTCCCAGGGTGTCTGCATTCATTCTCCTCTACATTGTGTTTTTTATGAGGCGGCCCGGTCTTCGATTTGGGCGCGTCCCGAAGGTGGCAATATCAGGGTATAAAAAAGGCCCGGCAGGATGTAGTTGCACCTGTCAGGCCTTGCAGTATTAAGGCAGAAGCATACCGAAAAAGGCCGGGATAAAATCCTTTTCGTTCATACTTCTATTATGTACCTTCCCGGCCATTTTATGCAATATGCCATTAGTCTGATAACTGTCACGATTCAGGCATATTTGGCATGTGACAAAGTTAATATTGCCAGACTTCGGAAGTCTTTAAGACTTCCGAAGTCTGATCACGGTAGTCTAATCACCCCAGCCTGTAGACCCGGGCCTCCCACGGCCGCATCACAAAGCTGCGGGCATCCTCGCCCGGCTGGGCCGGGTAATTACCGATCAGCACTTCGGCGCTGGAGAAAGCCAGCCCGGCGGGCAGCTCACACAGGGCTGTGCTGCCCGAGAAATTGAGCAGCACCAGCAGGCGCTCACCTTCCAGCGCGCGGGTGAAGGCGTAGATTTCGGGGTGCTCCGCCATGATCAGCTCGTAACGGCCGTAAACCATGACCGGGTTGGCCTTGCGGAGCTGGATCAGCTTCTGGTAGTAGTAAAAGATCGAATCCGGGTCGGCCAGCGCGGCGCTGACGTTGATGTGCGCGTAGTTGGGGTTGACCTTGATCCACGGCTCGGCGGCGCTGCTGAAACCGGCCTGCGGCGAGGCGTCCCACTGCATGGGGGTGCGGGCATTGTCGCGGCTTTTGGCGTGCAGGATGTTGAGCGCCGTTTCCGGGGTCAACCCGTGATCTTCCACCAGTTCCTTGAAAATATTGAGCGTCTCCACATCGCGGTAATCCGTGATGGAGGGGAAAGCCACGTTGGTCATGCCAATCTCTTCACCCTCATAGATGTAAGGCGTGCCCTGCTGGAAATGCGTGAAAGTCGCCAGCAGCTTGGCGGACTGCACGCGGTACTGGCCGTCGTCGCCAAAGCGCGAAACCGCGCGCGGCTGGTCGTGGTTGGTCAGGTAGATGCTGTTCCAGCCGCGCTCGCCCAGACCCACCTGCCAGCGCGACATGATCTCCTTCAATTCGGAGAGCTGCCAGGGGCGTTTGGAGGCGCGTGAGGAGAAGGCGGCCGGGTCCGAATCCAGATCCATGTGCTCGAACTGGAAAACCATGCTCAGCGCGCCGCTGTTCTCATCCGTCAGCGCAATGGCGTGGGCGGTGTTGACGCCCGGCGTCTCGCCTACCGTCAGGATGTCGTATTTCGAGAGCACCTCGCGTTTCATCTGGTCCAGGAACTCCAGCACGCGCGGCCCGTTCATATAATGAAGGCCGCCCGGCTGGTAGCGGCTGGCGCTGACGACCGGCGCGTCCGGCAGGCCGGGTGTCTTGGAGATCATGTTGATCACATCCATGCGGAAGCCGTCAATGCCCTTGTCCAGCCACCAGCGCATCAGCTCAAAGACCTCGGCGCGCACTTTGGGATTTTCCCAGTTCAGGTCAACCTGCTTGCGGGTGAAGAGGTGCAGATAATACTCGCCGCTGGCCTCGTCAAGCTGCCAGGCCGAGCCGCCGAAGATGGAGGCCCAGTTGTTGGGCTCTTTGCCGTCTTTGGCGGGCCGCCAGATGTAGTAGTCGCGGTAGGGGTTGTCCTTCGATTTGCGCGCCTCGACGAACCAGGGGTGCTCGTCAGAGGTGTGGTTGACCACCAGATCCATGACCAGCCGGATGCCGCGCTGGTGCATGCCCGCCAGCAGTTCTTCCCAGCCGGCCAGCGTGCCGAACTCGGTCATGATGTCGCGGTAATTGCTGATGTCGTAACCGTTATCATCGTTGGGGGATTTGTAGACCGGGCACAACCAGATGACGTTGATGCCCAGGGTTTGCAGGTAATCCAGCTTTTCGAGGATGCCGCGCAGATCGCCGATCCCGTCGCCGTTGCTGTCCTTGAAGCTGCGCGGGTAGATTTGATAAACAACGCTTTCCTTCCACCAGGTTTTTTGCATGGTTTGCTCCTGAGATTTCAATAGACATTCGAGAGATTTCTTAAAAGTGCAGCCGAAAACTTTTGGACCATTGAGATTATACCCATTTCCGCAGAGCGGCAGCGTGCCAGGAAATCCGAAAATACATACGAATAATGTTACTACTTTGACAGTGTCAAAGTAATTGTGAACGAAATATATATGAATCGTGTACGATTTGCATTCACATTGATCCAGGGATCATTTTCGTGCTAAAATGATTAAGTCAGGTTATCGGAAGCCCCCCTCTTTCGATGACCTGATACTTTTTTAATTAAATTCGTTTCGCACCGGCCCGAATTCCCTGTAAAATCAAGGCCATGCGCTTGAAGAATTTCGCTCTGAGTTTATGCCTGCTGGCTATTTTATTTTCTGCCTGTGCTGGGCCGGCTGTCAGCCCGCCTGTTCCGGCAACAACCACGCCGGGCAACACCCCGGTGATGGCTACCGTGACAACTGCTTTCTCAACCGCCACGCCGACGAACACCCCGTCTGCGACTGAAACCCCGCGGCCAAGCGGCACTCCCACGCTGCAAAGCACCCCGACCGGGACACCCAGCAGTTCACCCACACCGACCCTGACGTTAACCAGCTGGCCCGTTCCCACCATTGACCCGACCCTGGCGTTCTTCCAGGGTGCCAGCACCGGCAGCAATGTGGAAGGTCTGGGCACGGCCCGCCTGCTGATCATCAACCAGTCCGGCGTGGCGAGAATCGAAGTGATCATCAAAGGCGTGACCCTCAAGCGCGAGCAGCCCGCTTATTATGAAGCCACCGTCATGCGCTCCGCGGTCATCGAAATTCTATGGGGCAGCTACCAGATTCTGGTGCAAGTGCCTGGCAAGGGCAGCCTGACAGCCGCTTTTGTGCAGCGCGGCAAGGACAAAACCACCCTGACGGTTGAAAAGAATAAATTGACCATCCTGGGGCCGTAAAAATGTAGAGACGTTGCATGCAACGTCTCTACATTTTAATTCAGACTGTCCGGCAGGATCAGCGGCGTATCCAGGAAGGGATGGTCGATGACCTGCACCGGCCAGGAATAGGCCTCGGCGATCACATCCGCGCGCAGCACCTGCCGGGCGGTGCCGAGCGCCTTGATCTGCCCGCTCACCAGCAGCGCGATGCGGTCGGCGTAGCGCGCTGCCAGGTTCAGATCGTGCAGGGCGATCACCACCGTCAGGCACTCCTCGTGCGCCAGCCGGTGCACCAGGTTGAGCAGGCTCATCTGGTGCTGCAGATCCAGGTAAGTGGTCGGCTCATCCAGCAGCAGGATGGGCGCCGCCTGGGCCAGGGCGCGGGCCAGCAGCACGCGCTGCTGTTCGCCGCCCGAAAGCTCGCCGATAAAGCGCTCCGCCAGGCACAGCGCGTCCACTTTTTCGAGGGCGCCGCGCGCGATGTCTTCATCATGCGCCGAAACCTGCCCGAGGAAGTTGATGTGCGGGGTGCGGCCCAGCAGCACGGTTTCCCAGGCGGTGAAGGCGGGCGGCAGGATGGCATTTTGCGGCACGACCGAAATCCAGCGGGCGCGCTCGGCCGGGCGCATGCTCGCCAGCGGATGCCCATCCAGGCTGACGCTGCCATGTGTGCAGGTCAGCAGGCCGCAGATGGCGCGCAGCAGGGTGGATTTGCCCGAGCCGTTCGGCCCGAGTAACGCCAGGGTTTCGCCTTTTTTGACATCCAGGTTGATGTTTTTGAGCACCTGGCGCGCCGCGTAACTGAAGGAAAGGTTTTGGATTTTTAGCATTTCACACCTGTTATAACGCAAAGTTTCTGGTTCTGATGTTTTTTGTGGTTTGATGCGAAGCCATCTATTCGTGCAAAATTCGTGGACGGTTTGAAAAAAACGGCGGCACCACAAATTCCATTAGAACCAGCAAAGTTTCAGACTTCCGAAGCCTTTAAGACTTCGGAAGTCGACTGGCCTTCGGAAGTATAAAAGAGATGGCTTCCAGCGAGCCCAGAAAATCCTCTTCCGAGAACATTTCAAGGGTCAGCACGCCGCTGTACTCGGTGCGCAGCAATTCATCCAACACGGCGTGCAGCGCTGCGGGCGGCACCTGCGCCAGCGAGCGGTGGTCGCGCCCAGCCTGCAGCCCGTGCAGATGGATGACGCGTGTGCGCGGCAGGGCTGCGCGCAAAATGGGCAGCGGATCATGCCCGTCCAGCCACAGATGACCGATATCCACCGTCCGGCTGACAGGCGAACGCGCCAACACCGCGGCGTGGAAGCCGGGCGGGTAGCCCTCCAGGTTTTCGAGCGCCACCTGGCGCGGGCCGCCGGCCCACGCGCTGACCAGTTCCAGGGCCTGGACAGCTTCCGCCTGCCAGCGCCGCAGTGCTGCAGGCGTTGTGGCCGGGGACAGAACCGCCCGGCCGTCCAGGTGCGCCACATAGGCCCAGGGCTGCAGCCCGCGCGTGCAGTCGATCACCTTGCGGGCCTTCTCGAGCGAGATGTGCCCGGCGCCGCCGTCCTCCGCCAGGCGCAGGTCGAGCGGCAGGTGTACGGTGAAACTCAGCCCGCTCTGCCCGGCCAGCTCGTTCAAGGCCTCGACCTCGGCCGCCGTGGGCAGGTTGCTGCGGCCATCCTCCAGGTCAAACAACACCAGCTCCATATCCTGCACCCGGCCCGCCAGATAGCGCGCATTCGCCAGCAGGTCAGCCGGGATGATATAGGAGGTCGCGCCCAGGCGGAACGGCAAGTCCACGGCTACCAGTGTTCCAGGCTGCGCCCGCGGCGCAGCACCCACAGGAAAAAGGGTGCGCCCGCCAGCGCGGTCACAATCCCGACCGGCAGCTCCTGCGGGGCGATCAGCACCCGCGCCAGGATGTCAGCCAGCAGCAGCAGGCTGGCGCCGCCTAGGATGCTGAGCGGTACAATGCGGCGGTAATCTGCCCCCCAAAAGATACGCACCACATGCGGCACGATCAGCCCGATAAAGCCGATGATGCCCGCGAAGGA
>CAIWAX010000197.1 GCA_903910795.1 uncultured Anaerolineae bacterium | reverse complement strand
TAGGAGGTTATCCCTTCGTGATTGGCCTTGTAATTGCTATTGTGAACTGTGCTGAGGCCTTCTTTGCGGCTAATTTATTGGAGCGTTTTGTCAATAGTTACCAGCTTTTCAGCCGCGCCAGTCAATCAATATGGTTCTTCCTTTATGTCATACTGAGTGTTGTTGGAGCAACTTGTTTCGGCGCGGCCGCGGCATCTCAGTTATTCGGGGTAAATTTCTGGCGTTTGTGGTTTAGCTGGTGTTTGGCTGATAGCCTGGGCATGGTTCTCATCACACCTCTGATCCTTTCGTGGATGCCTGCCTATCAAGATGTGGTTTTGGACGGTAGATGGTTTGGCTGGAAAACGTTAGAAGGCGTTGTTTTGCTGGCTTGCGTGATGATTGCTCTGGCAGTTCTCTTCCTCTCCGGGCAGCCGATCCTTGGCGAACCAGATTTAAGCGCCTACTTGATATTCCCATTTTTAATTTGGGCCGGTCTACGGTTCAACCAACGCTTTATCACCACATTGTTGGGTCTCACCTGCCTGGTGGGATTATTCAACGCGCTCAATGGTCTGAGTCAATTTGCTGAAACGGCGCAAAGTCTTGAAATGCACCTTGTCGGGATGCAAATTTACCTGATTGTATTGGTTCTGACCTCCTTTACTCTTCGCGCAATGTTCAAAGAATTCAAGCAAACTGAGAATTTACTGTTAAAAAGTGAAGCCAAATATCATGACCTTTTTGATAATGCATCCATTGGCATATTCCATTCCCTACCGGGTGGGGGCTTTTTGATGGTCAATACTGCCCTGGCTGCCATGCTTCGTTACAATGGCCCACAGGAACTAGTCTCCACGATTACTGATATCCCCAGTCAGCTATATGTTGACACCTTCAATTATGGAGATGTTCTTCGAAGCACGCTTGACCGCGAGAACTGGTTTCATGCTGTCAATCATTACCGTAGAAAAGATGGCAGTCTGATGGTGGGTAAACTTTCTGTGCGCCAAGTTCTGGCCCCTGATGGCAGTCTGGTTTACTTGGAAGGTTTTGTGGAAGATATCACCGGGCGAAAGTTCGCTGAAGATGCACTAAAGCAAAGCGAGACCCTGCTAAATGAATCCCAGGCTATTGCGAAAGTGGGCGGATGGGAATATGACTGTGAAACCAAAAAGGTAACCTGGACTCGCGAAATTTATCATATCTATGGCGTTTCGTATGATTTTATCCCAGACGATATCGTCCAGGATACCAGTTTTTATGCTCCTGAAGATCAGGAAACGATGGGTAGAGCGTTTTCCCTGGCTGTTAATGAGGGAAAATCATACGACCTGGAATTAAGTATTCAAAACGCACAAGGCGTAAAACTCTGGGTACGAACCCACGGGAAACCGGTGTTTGAGGGTGGGAGTGTCATCAAAGTTACCGGAACCATCATGGATATCAGTGAGCATAAACTGGCAGAGATGGCGCTTGAAAAAAGCGAAGAGCAGCTCAGATTGGCGATGGATGCCTCCAATGATGGGCTGTGGGATCAGAATTTTCTCGATAATTATACGTACTTCAGTCCAGGATATTGTCGCATGCTGGGTTATGATCTTGCTGAAATCCCCAGTAACATTGATGGTTGGTTGGGCCTGGTTCATCCTGATGATCTGGAGCGGGTTCGGGCGATTAATCAAGACTGCCGCGAAAACCGCATCCCAGGTTTCGAAATTGAGATGCGTATGCGCGCCCGGGGCAGTGGTTGGAAATGGATCCTTAGCCGCGGACGACCTGTCCAATGGGATGAAAACGGCAAACCGATCAGAATCATCGGAACCCACGTTGATATTACGGAACGTAAAGAAGCGGAACAGGCTTTGCGGCGTGCCAATCGAAAATTGGAAAAGCAGGCTGTGGCCAATGAGGCTATGCAAGCTCTTTTGATCGAACTGGCCACCCATGACTCATTGACCGGACTATATAATCGTCGTTTTATGAATGATGCCTTGCAGCGCGAGCTGTCACGTGCAAACCGTGAGGAAAATTCAGTAAGTGTCCTGATGTTGGATATCGACCATTTTAAAAATCTCAATGATACATACGGGCATGAATCTGGCGATCTGGTACTGGTAGCCCTGAGTAATCTGTTACGGCAGAGCATTCGTGATAGCGACATAGCCTGCCGTTACGGCGGGGAGGAGTTTATTATTATCCTTCCGGGCGCCAACATCTCGGATGCCAAACGCCGGGCCGAAATCCTGTGTTATGAATTCAGCCTGGTTCGGGTTGGCCCAGCGAGTTTAACCTCTACCATCTCTATCGGGCTGGCAGTTTACCCCCAAAATGGTGATAGCGTTGATAGGCTATTGCACGCGGCTGACCACGCTTTATATGCTGCCAAGACATCCGGACGAAACTGTGTGAGGGTACATACTGGCTGATTTTATGCTTACCATATCAGGAAGTCTAAGTGTGCTTCATTCTCTTCCAGCATAACCTTTATGCTATACTAGCATCATGTTAAAGGTTTTCCGAAGCGACAAGAATGAATCTTCCCAGATTTATCAGAATATTTCAATTCGTTGGAGCAATGAATGAACCAACCATTCGGGGATCAAATCCGCGTGTATATTGAAACGGGGCGGAGAAAAACCTTTGCCGGCGCAGTTGATTGGCCTGGTTGGTGCCGGATTGGCAATGACGAAAATTCTGCATTGCAGGCTTTGTTTGAGATAGGTTTGCGTTATGGGGGCGTATTGCAGGCCGCGCAAATTCAATTTAATGTTCCTACAGAACTAACCAAATTCGTTATAGTGGAAAGATTGGAAGGCAACGCAACGACAGATTTTGGCGCTCCCAATATTCCACCTGCCAGTGATAACCTTCCGGTCAGCGAAGAAGAATATTTGCGATTACAAGCTCTAATCATGGCCTGTTGGCAGGCTTTAGATTCGGCTGTGATCGCTGCCTCTGGCAGAACCCTCCGTAAAGGCCCCCGTGGGGGTGGGCGGGATCTGGCCGGTATTCTTGACCATCTGATTGCATCGGATGCCAGCGATCTGGAGCGGCTGGCCTGGAAATTCCAAATACACACTCCTGAAGAGCCGCTTCATGAGCTTGGCCGGATACGGCAGGCTGGTTTAAATGCGCTGGCGCGAGCCGCCCTGGGAGAAATTCCAGAACAGGGGTTGCGCAGCAGTGTATTCTGGACGCCCCGCCATTTTGTTCGTAATCTGGCCTGGCATACCCTTGATCACGCCTGGGAAATCGAAGATAGAATTTTTTGATGGCGGCTATCATCAGCCAATCTTAAAATATTTGTAACTGCTCACCCATGTCTTGGTTTGGGCATAATCATATTGAACTTACATTTGCCCTATGGGTTGGTACTTTCCATCACGTTTTAATGCCCAAGTGAAACGATAATCACTGGTTCGCAAAGCGCCCTGTGGGTTCCCCGCAAGTGGTGTTTCGCGTAGCGGCCCTTGTTTCAGCTCGCATGTTCTTAGCAAGGATGGGTTTCTGCCCAAAAGCACCCACCCCGTGAGCAGTTACAAATATTTTTTAGATACTATGTCATTGGCCGGCCCCAGTATTTTTTGCCGCGTCAACGGCTCTTTCATTCACCCGCGAGAGCGAAGCTTGCGACTGAAGCATCACTATCCTAACCTGGGCTACAAAATAGAACTTCGCCTTTTTTCGAAGATCCACTGTTATATTTTTGTGTACAAATTGTGTCGGTAGTTATGTGCCGGGCACCTGGAAATTGGAGGATGAAATGAAGCCGAATACCTGTTTGGTGGTGGATGTCTGGGAGGGACAGTTGGAGGTTGATGAGACCATCCTCAAGGCGAATGGTATCGCAGGCATGGGCATCAGACTCAATGATATGACCGGCGGCCATCACCTGGATACTAATTTCTGGCGCCAATGGGGGCAGGCTGCTAACTTTATCCGTTTCCCTTATTTTGTTTATAACCCCTGGGTTAACGGCGCTGCAAATTTTGCCTGGTTGGCTGCCAATGCACCGGCTGGAATTCCAACCATCGCAGTGGATATTGAAGTGCGTATGTCGGGCTATTCTGCTTCAACCTATGCCTCTGAGGTAGTAAAGTTTTTGGATTTGTGCAAAGCCCGCTGGAAGGTGATTATTTATACTGCCCAGTGGTTTTTGCCGTATCTGGCTTATTGGCCAAAGGCTGATTACTGGTGGGCCCAATACCCGGACACCGCCACTTATTTTAAAAATGTTAAAACTTGGGATGATGTAAAAATCGACCTGGATAAGCTCAGTCTGCCTTTCAATTCCAGTTCCATCCCAGGTACGTTAAAGATGTGGCAATTTACAGGTGATGCTCTGTTGCTGCCGGGTTCAACCAGGACGATGGATGTCAGCATCTTTTTGGGCACCGAGCAACAGCTTGCGGATTATTTTGGCTCGGGCCAAGTGGTGCCGCTGCCGCCGAATGCGGGTTTATACACTTTCGGTAATGCAAATTATTATCCGCGCACTGGCGGCGGTCCGCTGACACTACCAATGAGCCGGCAGCGAATGTTGGGAGATAATATTACTTCAATCCTCTGGGCTACCTTGAAGCCAGTATTGAATATGTTGAATCCAACCAACCCGGCCGCGATTGGTTTAATTTCACAACCCGATTGGGGCCCTAGCAAGGGTTTGGAAGGCGATAAGATTAAATGGATCGGTCTTCTTTGGCCAGGCCGGAACGTGGTGAAAATTGAAGAGGTAGTCGTAGATAATCCTTCTGGTTCTGGCAACTGGGGACGCGTTGAAGGGCTCCCGCTTGATCAAATTTCCACATTAAACGCTTCCGATTTCCCTAACCTGGTTCATTCGGTGTATGACTATAACAAGACCAATGGTTGGGGTGATCGCTCCAGCCCGGTTTACGTTCCCATTATCGGCGGACCCTGGTGGGTACAAATGGATAAACTGGTAAGTGTGGACAGCCAGTTGCCCAAAATTGTAAAAATCAGGGCTTTTCCACGCTTGAATTTGCGGGCGGGTGCAGGATTGGATAAAGCTATTATTGGCTATAAGTATTATGGCGAAAGCGTAACGGTGGATCAGGTTATGCTTGCCAAAGGTGGCATTTGGGGCAAGGTCAGTGGTGGATGGATTGCGCTGCGCCAGGGTGCTACGAATTGGACGGATTGGAAAATATAATGGAAAGTACCCATAAGTTCGGTATGGAAAGTACCCATAAGTTCGGTATGGAAAGTACCCATCAGTTCAGTACCAGCGAGCTTGTCATCTGACGAGCGTGCTCACGATGTAAATATACCCTTCACTGTCACAAATTGCGCTTTTTTGCTTAAAAAGAAGATGCTCTTGCCAGATAATAAACGGCGGGAGCATCTTCTTTATCTAGTTATGACTTGACGAAAATTTCGAGTCGTTCTTTCCCCGAATGGAAAGTACCCATAAGCTCAGTATTATTTATTGGGCATGCTGTTGTATACATCCAGCCAGTTGCTTGAAATTTGGGTTTGTGCTTCAAGTAAAGTCATGGAGCCATTACAAACCTGCGCATGCAGGTAATTCTCGACTTTATCCTTTTCGTGGAAGCCCGGTTTGGGTTCGGCCGCTTCGGGAAAAAGATTGGAGATATCGTTTGAACCGCCCAGTTCAAGGCTGATGAAATGATCTACTTCATATTCACCCGGGTTGCGAGAGGTGATCCCGTATTCGGCATAAACCTGGTTCTTCTCGCTTTCAGGCACATTGCGTACGGTCTGGGAATAGCCGGATTGGCAAATTTGATCCTTGGTGGCAGTGGAAATGATGGCGCCAGGGGTGCAATCTTTATCCGGGAATTTTCCATTGATATTGCAGCCGGATGTCTTTTTTTGCTTTCCCCAATCAGCGGGTTGGATACCTGATCCGTTCGATGAATTTCCACTTGAGCTGCCAGAACTATTACCGGCCACGGCAGTGGCCGGTTGGTTGCCTTGGGGATTGGTTGTGCCCGTTGTTCCAGATGACGACAGGTAAGGTTTTAGAAAGAAATAAACAATCAGGAGCAAGATAACTCCACCAATGGAAACATGTTGTTTTTTCATCTTATTACACTCCTTGAAAAAGTGATGATTATTATTCGGCTTGTAAAACCAGCCAGGTTTGATCGAATTTGCGTTCGCTTAGTGCCGCGGAATTAATCCAGAAATAAAGCAAGCCGGATGAAGCCCATTGCATTCCGAGCGCATCATCTGAATCGATCTGAAGTAGCAGCAGCCAATCTTCCTTTTTCTGTGCCAGGGCTGCTGCGCGCGGGTCAGTGATGGTCGGAACTCCGCTGGTGTATAAAGCGCTCTGCAACTGCATATCATCCTGCAGTTGGTTTGGGTGTCCGAACATACGGTGATGGCGCAAAGTGTAGTCATTGTCAGTTGGAAAGCTGGATAGAAAATTTTCATAAGCCTGAACGTCAGCATCTCCCCAATTGAGGTTTTCAATATGTTGGGCTGCGCTGGTGGGCAGGGTAAATTCAGTCGCAAAACTCAAATGACAGGCTGCATACCTGGCGTTTTCGGGCAGCCGGGTTGGCGCAGCGACAGTGTGCAAAGTTAACCTTGCCAGTCCATCAAAGAAATAAACGGCCCAGCCCCCACGGTCATTTGGGGAACCGCCATAGGTTTCCTGGTTGGCATCGTAAAAGAAGGATAGCAGCCCTGATTCTGGCAGTTTTTTCGCCAGTTCAAATCCGTTAAGATCTTCAAGGCAGATTTGTCCAATGAAGCTCATAGGAATGCCTTTACATTCCGGCCAGGCAAAGCCCCATGGCAAATCGGGTAATCCTCCCAAATGTGAAGTGCCGGCCGGAAGAGCGCTCTGACCCGCAGGAGTGGGACGAATGCGGATGGATTCCTGCAGGAGCCTTTGAATATCCGGAAGCAATTTTCCTAACCCGGCAGCGGTTATTGAAGCTGATATTTCTTCTTTATTCATGATATTTACACCTTTCCATAGGACACATGTCCAAATATTAATGGCAGGATTTGCCCACCGTATGTTTTTCGCATTATCTACCTTTTCCCTTCCAATCTGGATTATATATGAATATCAACCAAATCAGTTGGCTGGGTTTACCAGGCGGCGCTTAAAAGAGCAGGCAAAATCTCGCCGGATTTTCCTTGCAGCGCAAAATCAACTTTTTCGGTCAGAGATGTTTGCTCCGCGTTGATTTCTACTAATTTTGCCCCGCGGTTTCTCGCGGCATAAGCCAGTGAGGCGGCGGGCTGTACCAACCCGGAAGTGCCAATTGAGAAAAATATCTCACATTCCCGGCAGGCCAAAACCGCGGTTTCCAACGCAGCGCGCGGCAGGCTTTCACCAAACCAGACTACATCTGGCCGCAGTAAGCCTCCGCACACCAGACAGATGGGCACACTTCCTTCAGTTTCAACCCATTCGACAGTTGCGCGTCCACATTCTGAACATTTTACTCGTTGAAGGTTGCCATGCAGTTCAATAATATTTGCACTCCCGGCTTTTAAGTGCAATCCATCCACATTTTGGGTGATGAGCGTAAAGGTTGGGATGCGGCGTTCCAATTCAGCCAGGGCATAATGACCCGGGTTGGGCAGCACGCCGCGCACTTTTTCACGCCGCATCGCGTACCAATCCCAAACCAGTTTGGGGTTTTGGGCGAAGGCTTCGCGGGAAGCCAGATCTTCAGGTTTGTACTGTGTCCATAAGCCATCCCTGGCTTCTCGAAAAGTGCGCAGCCCCGATTCTTGCGAGATGCCTGCGCCGGTCAATACGGCAACGCGGGTGGAGCTTCTCAGATAGACAATGAGTTCAGGTGGAAGATTCATATTTCTATTTTATCTCATCACCCAAATGTACTAAATATGTTTTTTTTAACCAATTGTTAATTGCAATACCACATATAATGTGATAATATTTGTCTTATATATCTTATATTGTATGTCGATAAATGAATCACCAGCTTTATGGAGGTAGTTGATGGCTAAGAAAATTTTGGTGTGTATTTCTGAGTTTGGTTATTGGGGCGAAGAGCTGGTTGGACCGCTCGATGTACTCGATGCCGGGGGCTATGAGACAGTTTTTATGACTGCTAAAGGCCGGCGTGCGCATGCTCTGCCGCCCAGCATGGAAGCAGGTTATCTTGATCCGCCCCTGGATAAAGTTGTTACCGATGAATATTATGCGAGTAAAACGCGGGAAATCGATGCTTCAAAACGCCTTGACAACCCCATAAACCTATCCACATGGTTCCCTGTCCGCCCCTATTTTAATTCTGCCAATTTTGGGCATGGACTGGAGAAATACTACAATGATCGGCAAAAGTGCTGGGAGGATTTGAAGCAATATGATGCTCTCTTGCTTCCCGGCGGTAGCGGCCCCATGATCGATATGGTAAACAATCAGCAGTTGCATGATGTCATTTTGGGCTTTTTAGCCCAGGGCAAGTTGATAGCTGCTGAATGCTATTGCGTCACTTGCCTGGCTTTTGCACGTGATTGGACCGATCGCAAAAGCATTATTGCTGGCAAGCATGTTACCGGCCATGCGATGGAATACGATTACAAGGACGGCACTGGCGTGTTGGGTGTCGATGCCAATTTTGGGCCTCCCTTTTATCCATTGGAGCTTATTTTACGTGATGCTGTTGGCCCTACCGGTCAGTATCACGGTGGAGTTGGTCACACTATTTCCACCGTCCTGGATTACCCCTTCCTGACCGGTCGTTCAACACAAGATTCCCGGCTGGTTGGCGAGTTGATGGTCGAAGTACTCGAGAATGGCCTCAAGCGGTACGGTTGGTAAAAATCTTAAGCTGAATTCCAGCCGTTTTGAGATTTTTCTTTGGAGCGCTTTGCAATGACTGAAAAAACAGGCCGCTACACTATTATTGAACAGTTCCTTGCCGATGGCATGAATCATATGTTTGGCAATCCCGGAACTGTGGAACAGGGTTTTCTGGATGCTGTTTCAAGCTATCCGGAAATGAAATATATCCTGACGCTTCAGGAAACTGTGGCAGTCATGGCAGCTGATGGATATGCGCGCGCCACCCAGAAGCCTACCCTGGTCCAGTTGCACTCATCACCTGGCATTGGGAATGCGGTTGGCGCTCTGTATCAAGCCAAGCGCGGTCATGCCCCGTTGGTGGTGATCGGCGGCGACGCAGGCGTTAAGTACATGAATATGGATGCCCAGATGGCAGGCGATCTGGTTGGTTTTATGGAGCCCGTCACCAAGTACTCAACCATGGTGCTCCATCCCTCTTCACTACTAAGAACTTTGCGCCGGGCTATCAAGATCGCCGCGACCCCACCGAAGGGACCGGTATATGTCTGCATCCCCCAGGATATCCTGGATGCAGTTTCTACCGAGGAAGTTCGCCCAACCTCGATCCCTTCCACCCGGGTGGCTCCAGAAACTGCTACCATCCGCTCGATGGCTGAAGGTTTGGCCTCCGCCAAAACCCCAATGATTTTTATGGGGGATGGTGTGGCTTATTCCGGCGCCTCGGCTGAATTAGCGCGAGTGGCAGAGTTGTTGGGAGCGGAGGTCTGGGAAGCCGATGCCGGTGAGTTAAATATGGCTTACAGTCACCCTCTGTACATGGGCATGACTGGACACATGTTTGGTCAAAATAGTCTGCCCTTGATGCAAAAAGGGGATGCCAATTTGATCGTGGGTACTTACGTTTTACCCGAGGTTTTCCCTGAACTGGGTGACGTATTTGCAAAAAATGCCCAGGTTTATCACATCGATTTGAACTCTTACGAGATTGCGAAAAATCACCGTGTGGATGTGGGTGTTGTTGCAGATCCCAAACTGACCCTGGCGTTATTGGCTCAGGCGTTGGAAGAAATGATGACCGCACCCCAAAAAAGCTCGGCGAAAGCGCGCACAAAGGAAATTGGGTCTGCCAAGGCCGCCAAATTGTCAGCCGCTCTGGATGCTGATCATGCCAGCCGTGACTCTGTTCCACTGAAAATGGCGCGCTTTATGGAAGAACTGGTTCCGCACCTTTCCAGTGATACGGTCATTTTTGATGAAGCTCTGACCAGTTCGCCCGCAGTGGTTCGATATTTTCCGCCTACCAGCACCGGTCAATATTTTCTAACCCGTGGTGGTTCATTGGGTGTAGGCATACCGGGTGCCATTGGGGCCAAGCTGGCAAACCCTGAAAAGACCGTGATCGGTTTTACAGGTGATGGCGGCAGTATGTACACGATCCAGGCGCTTTGGACCGCGGCGCGCCATAATGTAAATGCCAAGTTCGTAGTTTGCAATAACGCGTCTTATCGCTTGCTTCAACTTAATATCAATCAATATTGGAAAGAACAAAACATCCCCGCGCACGATTTCCCAATGAGTTTTGATTTGTCATACCCTCAGTTGCGTTTTGTCGAAATGGCGAAAGGTATGGGAGTACCAGGCATACGGGTTGAAAAACCCTGGGAAATCGCCGGTGCCGTCCAGCAAATGTTGGCCACTCCCGGCCCGTTCCTGGTTGACCTGGTGCTTGAATCGGATACTCACCCTGAACGGGTGGGTAATACTTGTGGACAATAACAAAGGAATGTAAAGATGACAGAAAATACCACTGGTAAAGATTTTTACAATCGTCAGGTGGCTTTGCTTGAGGCCAATAATGTTGTCGGTTTGATCAATACACAATATGCGCCAGATGCAGAACTGGTTGGTTATGACCTGCATGTGAAAGGCAGGGAAGCCCTGATCAAGCATTTTACCGGCTACCTGGCAAATCTGGGAAACATCAAGTTGATTTCCACCGAAAAGTTCATGGAAACTGAAGACGCGGTCATGTTTGAGGCAACCATCAAAGTCGCTGCAGGTGTGGCCCGGGTTTATGACTGTTTCGTTTTGCAAAACGGAAAGGCCATCCATCACTTTACTGGCATGTTGGGTTTTACCCCTAATTCTTAATCGGAGAA
Organism: uncultured Anaerolineae bacterium; assembly: GCA_903910795.1. Classification (GTDB taxonomy): domain Bacteria; phylum Chloroflexota; class Anaerolineae; order Anaerolineales; family Villigracilaceae; genus UBA5195. Next base: position 30,709 of record CAIWAX010000197.1, on the reverse strand, counting down.
TATTTTTATGAGCAACATTTCGGAACAACAGATTCAAAATTTTGTCGCTGCCTGGTATCAGGCGCTTGATTTTCACCTGCCTATCGAACAAGTTTATCCCATGCTGGCTTCCAACGGGCTGGTGATGACTTTTCCGGATGGCGATATCAAGGACTATGCCTCTTTTAAGGTCTGGTATGACCGCGTAACCAATATTTTCTTTGATGAAAATCACTTTGTCAACGAAGTCAAAATTACTCCAAATGGCAACGAATTTACCCTTGATATCCTTGTCGGCTGGCAGGCTTCCTGGTGGGTGGCGCCTGCGCCCAAGAGCAAACGGGTTTCAATGGATGCCACCCAGCGTTGGGTCGTGCGCTCAAGCCAGCAAAATGCGTTTGGTTTGGAAATTGCTTCTTACAATGCTACCGTAGAACCTTTCAAGTATTCTCCAGGGTTTGCCAGGCTTTAAATGAGTCTGATAGTCAAATAATCACCTAAATCCTTTAACCGTTTATATATCAATAGGAGATGAAAAATGGATAACACTCAGTTGGTTTTCAAAATGTACGATTATTTTGGCAAGGGTGACATGGAAAGTATCAAGCGTGAAATTTTCCACCCTGATATCAGTTGGACCATGCCCGGCCATCACCCGCTCTCTGCCCGCATGGAAGGGGTGGATGCAGTGATCGCTTTCTTTGGTTCGCTCTTCAAGGCTGGTATCGTGGTGGATCATGTTCACTTTGGTGTTTTGGATGATGGCACCGTGATCGAGAAGCACATGGGCCACGGCAAGATCGGAAATGAACATTTTGACTTCCCGACCTGCACTTCCTACGGCGTCAAGGATGGCAAGATTTATGATGTGCATGTACATACTGGCGATCAACATAGTGTCGACCGCTTTTTCTGGTCTGTTTTCAAACTGAAGGGTATTCCCGCCCGCCTGGCCGACTAAGCAGGCGAGCAAAGGTGGAGTGTAGATGGCTACCGTTAAAGCAATAATTACACCTGAGCACGTGAAAGAGGCCTATTCTGCTCTGGCTTCTGGTGATATGGAGCGCATCAAGGAGTTTTGGGCCGAAGAGATGGTCTGGCAGGTTCCGGGACATAACCGCCTTTCAGGGTGGTATTTTGGCCGGGATCAGTTCCTGGCTTTTATGGGAAACGTTGGGCAGCTTTCTGGAAATAGCTTCCGCATGGAAAATATCGCCGGGCAAGTGATCGTAACCGGTGAATATTCAGCCGATATTACCCGTAATCGTGGAAACCGCGCCAGCCAGACCGATAAAACCATGGATATCGAAGTTGTGCATGTTCTTCGTTGGAAGGATGGCAAAGTGATCGCTGGCAAAGGCGCCATTTTTGGCGATGGCGCCACCGAGTATGACCAATTCTGGTCAAGCTCGCCTATGGTCACTCCACCTACTCATTGACGAACTCTTAATGGAAAATACTCATAAGTTCGGTATGGATAAAAACACTTTTGTTGAAGGTAATAAAGCTGTTTTGGACCGTCACTTCAATCAAGTATTAAATCAGGGCCAGTTGGATGTTGTCGATGAAATCTATACTACCAACTATGTTTTGGATGCGCCTGTTCAGTCTGATGGCAGTTCTCAAGCGCGTGGTTTGACGCAAGGACGTGAACAATTGAAGCAAAGGGTGACCTTGTTTCGCACTTCTTTTCCCGATATCTATTTCTCTCAGGATGAGGTTATCGGAGAAGGCGATACAGTGGTAGTTCGTTATAACTTCAGTGGCACTCACCGGGGAATTTTTGCCGGGGTTGAGCCTGCAGGCCGCTCTATTTCAATTATGGGCATCCTGATTGCCCACTTAATAGATGGAAAAATAAGTGAAGCCTGGAGCGCTTTTGACAGCGCAGAACTGATGAAACAGCTTGGAAACTAAGTTTTCAAAAAAGTAAATGCTTGCTCCCCTTGTTCCCGGGGATATTATTGGAAGCTTTCGAGTTAGTTAATCGGCGCATTGTTCGTCGAAGGAGAAAAATATGCCAATTATTACGATCCAGGTCATTGAAGGGGTTGTGTTGACCAGCCCTGAGCAAAAACGTGATCTGCTCAAAAAGATGACGGACACCTTTATCAGTGTTGTTGGTGATGTAGCCCGTCCCTACACTTATTGCATTATCCAGGAAACCCCACCCATGGAATGGTCCATCGCGGGAACTCCCTTGCCTGACCTGCCTTTCCTGTACGGGCCGGATTATGCCGATATGCACAAAAAGTCCAACGAGATCATGCGTAACTTTATTGAATCCCAAAATAAAAGCGGAGTAGAGCCCACCGATCATAGTCATAGTTGGGATCATGCGCAAAAACTTTGGGAAGGCAAATAATTTTCGCTGGCATCGCCACACAGAATGGAAAGTACCCACGATTTGCTTAGCGAATCGTTCAGTAAAACGGGCTGTAATTTCCTCAAATCTGTTGGCGGGCAGGAGAGAAAAACGTGGCTGATATATTCAAACTCGTAGTGCAAAAAGGGCCTGCTGTTGGACAGGCATTTGAACTGGTTGATGGCCAGATCACAATGGGACGCGAATCTTCCAATTCCATTACCATTGATGACCGCGCTCTTTCCCGGTCTCATGCAAAGTTGATCAAAACCGCTTCTGGATATACCATTCAGGATCTCGGTTCCACAAATGGTACCTATATCAATGGGGAAGCCATTAACTCACCCCATGATTTGAAAAATGGCGACAAAATCTTTATTGGTGAAACGGTTGTCATCGAATTCCAGGTAATTCCTGGAAAAAATGATCCGAATGCAACCTTTGTCATGCCCGCTCCCAATAAAAGGGCGAACGCTACCGAAGTGCTGCCTTCTCGCGCAGACGTGGAAGCTGCTTTGCATAAAGGCTCCCTGTCACATGCCGATGAGCACCGGCTGCTATTTTCCCGCTGGTTTGAAGAACTGTGGAACAAAAAGAATTATTCCATCACCCGGGAATTGGTTGCCCCCGAATTTACCGCTCATGGGGCAGGTGGTCAGGATATTAAGCAAGGCCCGGATGGCGTGGCGGGAATGGTCAAGGTTTGGCACGAAGCCTTCCCCGATGGTCATATGACCATGGATGACATTGTCACTGAAGGCGAGATGTCGGCAATCCGAATGACATTCCGCGGCACACACACCGGTGAATTTTATGGCATTCCAGCCAGCAACAAACCAGTGGAAGTCACTTCGATCGGGATTGACCGCGTTGTAGGTGGCAAGATCTGCGAAGGTTGGGGCGAATTAAACATGTTGGGTATGATGCAGCAGATTGGCGCTATCCCAACCCCTGAGCAGCCGCCCCAGCAATTTGACATTGAGACATCCATCACGCCTGAGCATGTTGGTGAGGCTTATTCCGCGCTTTCTTCCGGCGACATGGCGCGTATCAACCAGTATTGGGCTGAAGACATGGTCTGGCAGGTGCCCGGCCATAACGAACTTTCGGGTTGGTATTACAGCCGCGATGAATTTCTGGCCTTTATGGGCAAAGTCGGAGAAATGTCTGACCACAGCTTCCGCATGGATCCAGTGGCCGGTAAAGTTCTCGTGACCGGTGATTACTCTGTTGATTTGACCCGCAACCGTGGTTATCGCAAAGATGCCTCAGAGAAAACCATGGATATCGAAGTGGCGCATGTACTGCGTTGGAAAGATGGCAAGGTCATCGCTGGCAAAGGCGCTATCTTTGGGGATGGCGCAACGGAATATGACCAGTTCTGGTCTCGTTCACCGTTTGTTACTCCCCCCAGCCATTAAGGAGAAATCGAATGTCAATCCAAGAAAATAAACATATCATGCGCCGCATGATCGAAGAAGTCTGGAACGCGGGCAACCTTTCTATGGCAGATGCTCTCTTTTCTCCGGATCATACCAGCCCGAGTGCCCCACAACTGCCTCCCGGTCCGGAAGGTGTCAAATTCTTGGCGGAAATGTTCCAGAAAGCGATGCCTGATTATCACATGGAAATCGATTTGATGGTTGCTGATGAAAATCAAGTGGTTGGTCGTTTTACGCAAAGCGGCACTCACACTGGTGCGGACTTATTGGGTATGAAGGCTTCGGGTCGTAAAGCTTCCTGGACAGAAATTGGAGTACTGCGGATCGAAAAAGGCGTGATCGTTGAAAGCTGGTATGAAGTAGATATGCTCAGCATGATCCAGCAGCTTAATGGAACCAAGCAGTAATCCCGTACTTTCTAAAGAATTTGCCTGATTTCTGGAGAGTGGATATGAGCAGTGTGCCAGATGGAAATAATTACCTAGCTGAGATGATCTGGCAGGGAGAAAATACTGCCAGCGGCACTAAAAGTGCCGCTGGCAGGCCGCTCTCTGTCAATGAAATGAAGGATGCCATGGTTCGCCTGTTTGACGAAGCCAACCGGGCGAACCTGGATGTTTTCCGAGAATTGCTTGCCCCCGAGTTTATCAGTTATGGCGGGGCGGGTTTTCAGGATCTGTTTGGGCCCGAAGCCTTCAAACAATTGTATCTTCAATTTTATCAGGGCCTTCCGGATCTGGCTTTCCGGGTTACTCATGTGGTCGCCGAAGGGGATACCTGCGGTGTTCGCGGCGTGTTGAGCGGTACACATAAGGGCAATTTTATGGGTTTTGCCCCGCCTACTGGCAAGTTTGTATGTTGGACCGGCACCGCGTTAATGCGTTTCAACAAGAATGGTCTGATCGACGCACGCTGGCAGGAATGGGATGGTTTGGGTGTGATGCAGCAAATGGGCGTTGTTCCCGGTTCTCCCACTTTTGATGCCAACCGCCAGGATCCGCCCGCTCCTCAGAGATTATCGGGAATTTACATATCGCCCAACGCGAATAAGGAAATTTTCAGACAGCTTGTGGATGAGCTTTGGAACAAGGGTAATCTTGATTTTGCCGATAAGGTTTTTTATCCTCAGGCAGTATATGTCAGCCAGCCAGATTATAAACCTGGCAGCCAGGGATTGAAATCTGAGGTAAGCATGCTGCGTACCGCTATGCCCGATCTGCATGTGGAATTCAATACCATCCTGGCCGATGGCGACATGGTGCTTGGCTGGTTTAAGCAGACCGGAACCCAGACAGGTAGCTTAATGGGCATCCCCGCAACTGGTAAAAAAGTCACCTGGGGACAAATCATCATTGCCAAATTTGAAGGCGGTCAGATTGTTGAAACCTGGAGTAATGAGGGCACGCTTGAGCTGATGCAGCAGATGGTTGGTGGCGGAGTTTCGGTTGGTGCATAAATACAAGTCTCATCTTTAGAGATCAGCGTAAAGGAAATATGTCTTATGACTACCGTAAATAATTTTAGTGATGCCGAGGCAATCTGGTCAGGATCAGATGCCTCGCATGCGATGGAAAATCATGAAACCATTCGCAAATATTATGAATATGCCAACGCTGGAAAATGGGATGCCTGGTGTGATCTTTTTACAGATGATATGGTGATGGATGAACAGTTGGCCGGGCATATTGAAGGGCTTGCCACGCTTCGCCCAATGATGGCGGGTATGGGTCAGGCTTATGCCGTATTTAAAAATGAGCTGAAAGAAATGGCAGTAGAAGGTAATGAAGGCTCATCACTTTCGCATATTACTGCTGCGGCAGCCAAATACCCTGATCAACCCATTGAAGCTTATGCTATGAATTTTTTTCGCTTCCGCGATGGGAAAATCGCTTACATGCGCAATGTGCATGACTCCAAGCCATTTGCACCCTTCCTGCGGCAGATCTCTGGAGGTTAACAATGAGTGATTACGATTTTGTTATTGTTGGCGCAGGGTCAGCCGGATCTGTGCTTGCCAGTCGCTTGAGCGAAAATCCAAAAGCCAGAGTTCTGGTACTGGAAGCGGGCGGTACCCAAATTGGCCCCAATGTTCAGAACCCTTCGCTCTGGTATACCCTCCTGGGGTCGGATATTGACTGGGGCTACACAACTATTCCCCAGCCCGGTTTGAATAATCGCGTGATTTACGAACCGCGCGGCAAGATCATCGGCGGTACCAGCCAGCTTTACCTTATGATGCATATCCGTGGACACCCTTCGGATTATGACAATTGGGCCTACATGGGCAATCCCGGTTGGGCTTATAAGGACGTCCTGCCGTACTTCAAGAAACTTGAAGATCAGGAAGACCACACCAGCGATCTGGTTGGTCAAGGTGGCCCGCTGCATGTGATTAATCCTAAGAACCATGAGCACCACCCTCTCTCGCCTCTCTTCCTGGAGGCCTGTGCGGAATTGGGCTTCAAGCCGACTGATGATTTTAACGGTCCCCAAATGGAGGGTTACGGCTGGCACCACGTCAATATCGGCAAGGATGGTAAGCGCAACAGTGATGCTGTTGCCTATCTCATCCCAGCCATGACCAGGGCTAACCTGACTCTGTTCACTCGCTGCCAGGCAACCCGCCTGCTTTTTAAAGATAAGCGTTGTGTGGGCGTGGAATATGTTCAGAATGGTCAGAAAAAGACCGTTTACGCAAACAATGAGGTGATTGTCTGCCTGGGTGCGCTTGAATCTCCGCACTTGCTGCTCAATTCTGGCATTGGTCCTGCGGCTCAACTTCAGGAATTCAACAAACCTGTGTTTGCAGACTTGCCGGGTGTTGGCGAGAACTACCATAACCATGTCTTGACGGGCGCCATTATGGAAACTCGGGAACCGGTAGCTCCCGGGCACCTGAATACATCCGAGGTCAGTTTGTTCTGTAAGTCTGATCCTTCCATGCCTGTCCCGGATCTCCAGTTCAACTTTGTGCACCTGCCATTTGATGTCATTGTAGGCGCAGATAACCCCAATTCGGTTTCCTTGATCCCTGGTTTGCAGCGTCCTGAATCGCGTGGTTGGGTGCGCCTGGGTAGCAGCGATCCGCTCCAGAAACCTCTGCTCAATCCCAATTACCTGGCTGTTGAGGCCGATGTGAGGCGCATGGTTCAGATGACCAGAATGTGCCGTGAGATTTTTGCCACCCGGGCCTTCTCCAAGGTGCTGACTGGCAAGGAATTATTACCTGGCCCTGATTACGGCAAGAATGATGATGATCTGCGCAAATTTGTCCATAACCGCTGCGATTCGTATCATCACCAGGTTGGCTCATGCAAAATGGGCACGGACGCTATGGCGGTGGTGGATCCTCAATTGAAGGTTTACGGTATTGAAGGGCTGCGTGTAGTAGACGCAAGCATCATGCCTACTATCAATGTCGGTAATATTCACGCACCGATCATCATGATCGCTGAAAAAGCCAGCGATATGATTAAGAAAGATCACGGATTACTGAGTTAATCCCTTCCAAAACCTGTGAAAATGAAGCGGACACCCTCCGGATTGTGTTTTTCCATCCGGAGGGTGCCCTGGGAAATAGATTTTACATATATTTTTACTAAATGTTTGCAGCACTGCTTTTATGGAGTTGAAAGATGACATTACAAGGGAAGAAAATCGGCATCCTGATCGAGGGTGATTATTACGAGCCTGAGATTTGGTATTACAAACACCGCTTTGCTGAGGAAGGTGTCGACCTGCACTTTTTATCGCGTATGTGGGGCCAAACCTCTGAAGTCATGGCTGCGGGTTTCAAAGGGCATGAATATAAAATTCCTTTTGATGGTCATGTCGAAAGCTTTGAGGGTATGGATGATGCCACTCTGCGCAGTTTTTCTGCGCTGATTGTCCCCGCTGGTATGGTGTCAGATCGTTTGCGGTTTACCGAAGATATTCACAAGCTGCCGCCAGCCACAGTTTTCCTAAAAAGAGCCTTCGCAGAAAAGTCTATCCTGAAGGGCATTATTTGCCATGGTATGTGGCTGGCCGCGCCTGCGCCAGAAATGGTGCTTGGGCGCCGGGCGGTTGTTCACAACAACCTGCTTGGAGACGCCAGGAACATGGGTATTATTTATGTTGATCAGGATGTAGTGGTGGATGGGGATCTGGTGACCGGCCGGACGGGCGGGCACTGTCACCAGTTTGCCCGTATGGTTATTGATATCCTTTCGGGTGTGGTCAAGCCTGAACCCGCCTTACATCCAATTGAGATTAATAAACCGCTTGCCAGTAATCACTAGGGTATTTTCCATGCACAGCACCATGTCCCAAGCAAGTACTGGGATTATTCCATCCCAAGCAAGTACTGGGATTATTCCATCCCAAGCAAGTACTGGGATTATTCCATAAGTGAAGGACGAATAAGAAAATGATCCCGTTTTTTGAACCTCGCAATAGACCAGTGCCGACAATCTTTTCGCATATCGGTCTGACCTGTAAAGATCCGGCTGTAATCGAGCGATTTTATTCAAAGTATTTTGGTTTTAAACGGGCGCGAGTTATTCCGCTCGGTGATGACCAGATTTTATTTATCAAATCAGGCCATTTTTACATGGAATTATTCAAGGCCAAAGCCGATTCCCCTTTGGAGCCGCCCAAAGACGACGGCTACCCGTGGTCTGGTGTGCGCCACCTGGCCTTTGAGGTTGACAATGTGGATGCCAAACTGGCTGAACTCGGCAGTGCCGTAAAAATCATGCTTGGCCCAGCGGACTTTGGCGATTTTATACCTGGCTGGAAAGGCGCCTGGGTTGCCGACCCGGAAGGCAACATTATTGAATTAAACCAGGGTTATGTTGACCAGGCATTGCCTCCGGCTCTCTCCTGATTTATGCCAAGCTAATAGGGTACCATGTCCTAACAAGGATCGGAATTATTTTATGCAGTCGAACACGCAACCCACGCCAATCGATTCGCTTAGCAAATCGGACCGGGATCATCCCACCAGAACACAGGAGACTGCTCCAAAAAAGGGAGCCAGGTCCTTTATGCAGGTCACCGGCTTTAATATGTTTCGAGCCAAGGGTGCCGCTGATAACCAACGCTTGAATGCGATGAGTGATGGTGTTTTCTCGATTGTGATAACCCTGATGGTTTTTTCCATCAAGATCCCGGATGTGGCCCCGGGCCAGGTGGCCGCCGAATTGCCCTCTGCGCTGCTTCGGATGATCCCGGATTTACTGAGTGTATTCCTGGGATTTATGGTCCTTGGGATTTACTGGGTTGGGCACAATAATGTTTTCCTGCATGTCCTGCGGCATGATCGGTTAATGCTCTGGTTAAACATCCTTTTCTTGTTAAGTGTGGCGCTTATTCCTTTTCCGGCTGCACTGCTTGTCCGGTATAGTGATCAACAGATTTCAGCGGTTCTGTACGCCATTAATTTGATAGTGGGCGGTGTCTTGCTGGATCTAATCTGGTGGTATGCCACCTATAACCGTCATTTGATGTGCGACACTGTTCAACCGGCCCTGATGCGCTCTTTTCATTTCCGCATTCTAACCGGGCCAGCCATTTACCTGGTGGCCATCGGTGTTTCCTTTTTTAGTCTGCTGGCGGCAAAAATATTGTTTGCCGTTGCAATTATTTACTACCTGGTACCCAACGTGCAAGATTTCCTGCATCACGAACAGCTAAACCCTTCCCAAAAACCGGGCCTACCCCGCAGTTAGTTTTATTTAGGAGATAACGCAATGAACAATATGAATTTCACTTTTTCAGACACACTTGCCGGTTATGTGCAAACTTATGACAAGAAGTCAGATTCATTCACCATGAAAGCGCCGGACGATCGTGAATTTACGGTCAGGCTTAAAACAAATACGTATGGTTGGATCGCAAACAACCTTGAAGAACCCAGGCAGTGGACGAACCCTGACCAGATTCGCAGCATGCTTGTGCCCGGCCGCTATCTGTATGTTTACGGAATTATTTATCCGGAGGGCGGTGATCTAACTTTTGAAGCTCAATATGTCATTTATATGGGCGCAAAAGAGAATTCCTTCGGATTCGAACGACCCGATTGGTGGATCAAACAGATCATTTCACTGGGAGATTTTTACATCCGGGCTCAGTTTGGAGAAGGCCAGCCAATCGATTACCGCAATTATCGCACCATCATTAACCTGGCCGGTAAAAAGGAAGCTGACAACTACCGCCAGGAGACCGATACCATTTCCCGCATGGTCTATGGTATGGCTTCGGCTTACCTGATGACAGGCGAAGATCGTTTCCTGGAAGTTGCCGAAAAAGGCACCCAATATCTGCGCGATCATTTCCGTTTCTACGATCCCGATGAAAAGGTTGTTTACTGGTATCACGGTATTGATGTGCATGGGAACCGTGAAGATAAGATTTTCGCATCCGAGTTTGGTGATGACTATGATGCTATTCCGGCGTACGAACAAATTTATGCGCTGGCTGGCCCGATTCAAACCTATCGCATCACTGGCGATCCTCGCATTCTGAAGGATGCAGAGATGACCGTTGACCTGTTCGAACGTTTTTATCTGGACAAATCAAACGGCGGCTACTTTTCGCATCTGGACCCAATTTCGCTGGATGCGCGCAGCGATGCGCTTGGGGCCAATAAGGGCAAGAAGAACTGGAACTCGGTTGGTGATCATGCGCCTGCTTACCTGATTAATCTTTTCCTGGCAACCGGCGAGAAACGCTATGCCGATTTCCTGGAATACACCTTCGATACCATTGAAGGACATTTCCAGGATTATCAACACAGTTTGTTTGTGCAGGAGAAATTCTTTGAAGACTGGTCATTTGACCAGAAGCACATGTGGCAGCAAAACCGCGGCGTGGTTGGGCACAACCTGAAGATTGCCTGGAATTTGATGCGTATGAACAGTCTTAAGGATAAGGAAAAATACGTTGCTTTGGCGCGCCGGATTGCGGAGGAAATGCCAAAAGTGGGCATGGATCGCCAGCGCTCTGGCTGGTACGATGTGATGGAACGTGTCAAATACGGCAAACAGGAATGGAACCGCTTTGCCTTCCATGATCGCAAGGCCTGGTGGCAACAGGAACAGGGCATTTTGGCTTATTTGATCCTGAATGGCACCCAGGGCGATGCCGAATATTTGAAAATTGCGCGTGAATCTCAGGCTTTCTATAATGCTTTCCATCTCGATCATGATGATGGCGGTGTCTACTTTAACGTTCTCGCAAATGGGTTGCCCTATTTACTGGGTACTGAGCGTTTCAAGGGCAGCCATTCGATGAGTTTCTACCACTCTTCCGAGTTGTGCTACTTATCAGCAGTTTACAACAACCTGTTAATTTTCAAACAGCCAATGGATTTCTATTTCAAGCCGCAGCCGGGCGCTTTCCCGCGTAATATTTTGCGCGTATCACCTGATATTCTCCCTCAGGGCAGTGTTCGAATTGGCGAAGTCTGGATCAATGATGAACCGTACACCAATTTTGAAGCTGATCGCCTGACGGTGAAACTGCCGGAATCCAAGGAACAAATTCGTGTCAAAGTTCGGATAGTACCGACCGATTTGCAAAGCAAATCGTAACCTTGCCGGGCCGATCCATCTCGGCACGATTTGCTTAGCAAATCGTGCCGAGATTATTCCATTAGGAGATGGCTATGATAGAAATCAACATTGAAACGCTTCAGGCCGGAGCTGGAACAACCTCCATCAACGCAATCAGCCTGACCGGCGAAATAGATGCGACCAATGCAGCTGAAATTCAGCGGCGTGTCATGCCTCTGTCTGCGCCTGGCTGCAAGCTCCTTCTGGACATGACGAAGGTGGCTTACATGTCCAGCGCTGGTTTGCGTATGCTGCTCTCCCTATACAGGCAGACTTCTGCAAAACAGGGACGCATTGTATTGGTAGGGTTGTCTGATGAATTACAAGATACCATGTCTATGACTGGTTTCCTGGGATATTTCACTGTGCTGGACTCGCTTGAGTCGGGCATCCAGTCGCTAGTTTCTTAGTGAGAAAGGAAGGTAGTTAATGGATGACATGCTCAGGATCGACACGTATCCCACACATATTTTTAATGAGTATGGTTTGCGGCCAGGTCACCCCTATCCGTTTGGAGCCAACCCGGTACCTGGTGGGATAAATTTCTCCGTATTCTCCCGCCATGCCGATTACTGTGTGCTTGTGTTGTTCAAAAAAGATGCCCCCAAACCTTTTGCTGAAATTCCTTTTCGGGGGATGTTTACCAAGCCGGGCACTGGTGAGCCGTTTTGGGGCGATTTTAGAATTGGGAATGTTTTTTCAATGGTGGTGTTCGATCTGAACATTGAAGAAATCGAATACGGTTTTCGGATGGGCGCGGGTTATCCGAAAGTTGAACGCGGCAAACCCGGCTTCCAGCGTTTTGATCCTCGCTCTATATTGCTGGATCCGTATGCCCGCGCGATTGGTGGCCGGGATATTTGGGGTCAAGCCCCTGATTGGAACAATATTTACCAGCACCGTGCCCGGATTGCTTATGATGATTTTGATTGGGAATCAGATCGTCCGTTGGAAATCCCGGCTGAAAATCTGATGATTTATGAAATGCATGTCCGTGGTTTCACGCGGCATCCATCTGCAGGGGTCAAGCACGCCGGCACATTTGCAGGGTTGAAGGATAAAATTCCTTACCTCAAAGAACTGGGCGTAAACTCTGTTGAGTTAATGCCCATTTATGAGTTCGATGAGTTGGAAGGTGTTCACAATCATCCTGAAACAGGCGAAATGCTTGTGAATTATTGGGGCTACAGCACGGTTGGTTTCTTTGCTCCCAAGGCCGGGTATGCTGCCACGGGCAAATCCAAAGACGGCACAATGGTGGTGGACGAACTTAAAACCCTCGTAAAAGAACTACATGCCAACGGCATTGAAGTCATGCTGGATGTCGTTTTTAACCATACAGCCGAAGGCAACGAGTACGGGCCAACCATCTCTTTCCGCGGAATAGATAACATCACGTATTATCTATTGACACCGGAAGGTTACTATTTCAATTTTAGTGGAACCGGCAACACCCTGAACTGTAATAATCCCGTCGTTCGTGGCATGGTGTTGGATTGTTTAAGATATTGGGCGGCCGAATATCATATTGACGGTTTCCGGTTTGATCTGGCCGCCGTTTTGGGCCGCGATCAAAATGGCGCGCCCATGTTGAACCCACCCCTGCTTGAGGCCCTGGCAAACGATCCTGTTTTGGCCAAGTGCAAATTGATCGCAGAGGCCTGGGATGCGGGTGGTCTGTATCAGGTGGGTTCCTTCCCTGCCTTTGGCCGTTGGGGTGAGTGGAACGGTAAATTCCGTGACACCTTGCGCCGTTGGATCAAGGGGGACAGCGGAATTATTTCTGACCTGGCGCTGCGGCTTCAAGGTTCACCCGATTTGTATGCCAGCCGTGGGCCAACAGCTTCTGTAAATTTCATCACCTGCCATGATGGTTTTACGATGTTGGATTTGGTTTCTTATGATAACAAGCATAACGAGGCCAATGGCGAGAATAACAATGATGGCGCAAACGATAACAATAGTTGGAACTGTGGCTGCGAAGGCGAAACCGATGACCAGGGTATTCAGGATTTACGCTTCCGGCAAATAAAAAATGCTTTTGCATTATTGACCGTTAGCCAGGGCGTTCCTATGATGTTGATGGGCGATGAGATGGGTAACAGCCAGAGTGGCAATAACAATATGTATTGTCATGATTCTGAATTAAGCTGGTTGGACTGGAGTCTTTTACAAAAGAACCAACAACTTTTCCGCTTTTTTAAGAATTGCATTTCATTTCGGAAAGCGCACCCGGTTTTTCATAATATGTGGCATTTACGCGGTCAGGATTATCTTGGCACAGGTTTGCCGGATATTTCCTGGCATGGGGTCAAAGCCTGGAACCCGGATTGGTCCGAATCCAGCCGTTTGCTGGCTTTCATGCTGGACGGCAAACATGCCAAAGGCGGCCAAAGCCAAGATAACAGTATTTATGTGGTTACCAACACATATTGGGAGGGGTTGGATGTGGAACTCCCCGGGCTGCCATCTGTGCGGGGGCAGAATTGGTATGTGTTTGCCAACACTGGCGTCAATACCCCCGAAGACGTATGCGAACCGGGTGCCGAGTTGCTATTGGGCAAACAAGATCACTTGTTTGTCGGCCCCAGGTCTGTCGTAATTCTGGTAGCAAAGTAATATTTTTTAATTTGAATTGTTACGGCTGCCGCCGTATCTTTTGAATAAGTTAACTATCATTTCCCAATCAATTTGCCGCTTTGTTAAGCAAAGCGTAAATCGTACCGGGATTATTCCATAAGGAGAAAAAAATGGCATTCAATTCAGTTCTCGAGATCGTCAATGGCGTAGCAAAAATCACTTTATCAGGCGAACTGGACGCTGCAGCAGCCCCCGCTTTTCGCACCGATGTCGAAAAAGCTGCGGCTGCAAAAGTAAAGGCGGTCGCTCTGCTGATGAAGGATTTAGAATATATGGCCAGCGCGGGTTTGCGCGCCCTGGTTTTTGCCAAGCAAAAAATGGGCGCTCAAACTGAAATCTATATGATTGGCCTTCAGGAATCGGTTATGGAAACGATCGAAATGACCGGCTTTCAAAACAGTGTCACTTTCCTGGATAGTTACGATGCGGCTAAGGTCGAGGGCGCTTAGCTCGCGATTTATCAGGCCCATATATCCATGCAACCTTTACTCGTACCCGGAACTTTGGATTCGTTGAGTGCTATTGGACAATATGTCAATGCCGCTGCTGTAGCGGCTGGTCTGGATAAAAAAGTAGCTTATCGATTGCGGCTTGCTGTGGATGAAATTGCCACAAATATCGTCATTCATGGTTATGAAGAATCTGGGTTATCAGGTGATGTGCTGGTACTTTCTACCATAACAGACAATTCTCTCATCATTACTTTGGAAGATACCTCCAGACCTTTTGACCCACGTTCAATGGGACGTCCTGACCATATCGACAAACCTGTGCATGAACGTCCGATTGGCGGTCTGGGTGTCTACCTGACAATTCAAAACGTAGACAAGTTCGACTACGAATATGTGAATGGGCATAATCGGAATATTTTCATTGTCAACCGGCCGAAAATTGAGGCGTAGTTGTCAAGGTTTATTTCCCGGTTTCTTATTAATTTGGATTAGCTGGGTTATAGAGTAGTAATCAAATCGGAGGAACACCTTGTACCCAAACGCGGGCACGCAGGTAAGTGAAAAGCAAAAGCTGTTGATTATTTGCGGCGCTGAAAAAGACCGGAATTTTCTGACTCGCAGCCTGGAAGAAGCTGGTTATGCAGTTTCGAACGCTATTGATGCTGACCAGGGCTTTACTTTGGTGCAAAATCTCAAGCCCGAAGTTGTGTTGCTCGATTTGCATATCTCTGGCTTCAATCCCAATCAGGTACCGGGATTATTCCATGCAGGCCAGATTATCCAGAAAATCTCCGCCGATGAAGCCCTTAAGGTAATCCCTGTCATTATCCTGGCTGGTCGGGATGATATGGATGCCGTAGAAAATTGTCTCAATCTCGGAGCTGATGACTACCTGCTCCGTCCATATTCTCCAACCATTTTGAAGGCCCAGATTCGTGAATTCCAGGAGGTTCGCAGGCGCCGGTCGGAAGAACGCGAACAGGCCCGCCTGCGTTTACGGGATAAGATTGAACATGATGTTGAAATTGCTCGTGATATTCAATTAAGCTTTCTCCCAAATGAACTACCCAAACCGGATGGCTGGGAAATATCAGCCTATTTTCATCCGGCGCGTGAGGTGGCAGGCGATTTCTATGATGCCTTCATGATGGCGCAAGGCCGGCGTGTCGGTTTTGTCATTGCAGATGTATGCGATAAAGGTGTTGGAGCTGCGCTTTTTATGGCCCTCACTCGCAGTTTGACCCGGGCTTATGCTCAGCAGAATTACACTTTGAATTTAATGGATAGTCTTAATGATACTGGCAGCGAGGCGGGTTCGTTCGACGCCCAATCAAATGCCGGGATTATTCCAGGACGCCGTCGAAAAATGCCTTCCATTGGTAGTATGGCCTTGCAAAATGCGGTTGTACTCACTAACGCTTATATTACAACCAACCATTTGGAACTAAATTATTTTGCGACCCTTTTCTTTGGGATGTTGGATCCTGTGACGGGCGCGCTATCCTATATTAACGGCGGTCACTGCCCGCCGATCATCCTGGGGAGTGACGGGCAGATCAAAACAAAGTTGAAGGCGACAGGTACGCCTGTCGGAATGATGCCGGATGCTGTGTATACCATTGGCGAAGCTCTGCTGGAACCGGGAGATATCCTGTTTGGATATTCTGACGGAGTTACAGATGCGCGCAATCCGGCGGGAAAAATGTTCAGCGAAAAGAGGATGCTGGAACTTTTGCAACAAAAACCGGTTGAGACCGCCGAAGAATTGTTATTGCGGTTTAAAACCACATTGGTTGAACATATCTCCACCGCTGACCAATATGATGACATTACCATGATTGCAGTGAGGCATCTGCCGCAGTGATTGCATTTGATCATTAGAAAATTTATAAAAACAGGAGCATCTCAGTTTATCTGGATGCTCCTGTTTTTATAAATTTTCCGCAATGGACTTTATATGATCTGTGAGTGGATGGTCAGGGTAGGCGAGGACAAATGGTTGACTGGAAGCCAGTGCCAGCAATTCTTCAGTGTGGTTTAGAACAGAGCCGCCTCCGCAGTGATAGGTTGCTTCCAACTGCTGGCTGACTTCTTCGGGATTGAGATTTGGCGAGCTGTCGTTCAAAACCAATTTTATGGATGGCACCATCAAACGTTGGGCTACTTCAACGGAAATTGCAGTGCCCTGGAAGTCTTGCGGATCGGGGTGCAATACGAGGATCAGTGAATTGGATATAGCCATTGCCATTAAAGTGTTTTCATTTAATCCAGCGTGGGTGTCCACTAATATAATATCCAGTGCCAGTTCTTTTTCCAGCTTTTCCAGGCCTTCGGTGAAGCGATCGATGTTCATACAGGCCCGAAGCATTTGCATGATATCTGAAATTTGAGTGCTGGCAGGTATCAGATACAGTTTCCCTTCTGCCTGATCGCCCAGCCTGACGGTTACATCATAAGTGGCTTGAGCGATGTCACATTTTTTCCACAGGAAATCATTAAAGGTGGATTGAATATCCCCATCCTTATATCCAAAAAATAGGTGAGCGCTGGCTCCCTGAAAATCTGTATCCACTAATGCCACTCGTTTCCCTTGTAAGCTGAGTAGGCAGGCCAGGTTGGCCGTCAGGTTTGATTTTCCTACGCTTTGCCGAAAGGAATGGATTGTAACCACTTTATTCATAAGGCTGAGCCCTTTTTTTGGTTAATTTGCCTGAGTATATTATGCAATCCCTGTCCTGTTTTGGATATTGTGGCAGGGCAAGGTCGCTTAGATTATTTTTGATCATCTGTTGTATCGAGCTTGTCGTACAATTTTTGTAACTGGCGGGGTGTTGAGCGGGAAAGATGGGCGATCTGATCGTTGGCTTCCCGGATGCGCATGCTCAGAACTTTGATTAGTTCAATAGACATATCGGGATGCTGGTGAATGATTGCCAGAAAAGGTTCCGCGCGCAGTTTAAGAAGCAGAGAATCTTCTACCACAATTGCGCTCGCGCTCCTTGGGCTGTTATCAAATAAATTCATTTCGCCAAAAGAATCACGTGCTTTAAGGGTTGCCAGGCGCAATATCGAATCTTTGCGGTCGCTGGTACGTTCTATGCCAATACGACCGTGTACGATCACATAAACCACCCCGCCCGGATCGCCTTCGTTGAAAATGACAGTTCCTTGAGGCACAAGTTCATCTTCAGAAATACTTGCCAGAACTTTCAACTGCTCGATGGTCATGCTTTCAAATAAGTTCACCTGTTTTAAAAATATAATGCGCTCAATTACTGAAAGACTGGCAGTCATAAACTCACCTTTCGTGGAACTTTCTTTACTGAACGATTTGCCAGGCAAATCGTGGGTACTTTCCACGGCTTTGCCTGCGAGTCGGGCGGCAGACCAGGCAGCAGCTCGAACATCCTGGCTGGGGTCATTCTCGGCCTGCGAAATAAGGTAACGCGCTTCCGGCTGACTGATTAGTCCCGATAAAGTACCGGGATGATTCCGTGGAAGCTTGCCAGTTTCGGTAAGCGGCGCCTGAACGGGATTTCCAGTTTTATCATCCAATAATTTGTCCAGCAGATTAAATCTGCCTGGACGGCGGTTTTCGCCTTGCGAGGTTTCGAGATGAGCAAGGTTGGGCATGGATTCACCAAGGGCAAAGACAGCCAACGCCCGCGTCAATTCACTTTTCGGTTCATTCACCAGGCTGCTGAAAACTTTCGCCTGATTGGCAGGTTTGATATCATCCCAAACATTTGCGCCAATCTGAGCCAGTTGCTGTACCGAAATGTTGCTGTCAAAGAGCGGTATGATCAATTTCACAAGAGATGAACTGATCAATGTCTCCAGGGCTTCGCTGGCATTTGCACGGGTGTGGCTTGACTGCGCTTTTAAAGATGTCGTTATTCTTTGCAATACTTTTTTCCCATGGCGGGCCGCCAACAGGTTAAAAATGGCATTCAAGGATACCTGGTTGTTTTCCTCAAGAAAACTGCACAAAGCCAGGATGCCGGGTTCCGAAATCGGCAGCTCGTGGATGGCGCTCAGTTGGGCTTTGCGTGTGTAAATTGTTTTCAATTCTACAAGAACTTGTTCATCGGTCAATTGCCCATATTTTTGAGGATCAATACGGCATAAAACGGCCTTTACCAAAGATTGATTGGCAGGGGCATTTTTATGGGTTTCGAGTTGATCTAATAAAGCTGGTATCGCATGTAGGCCCTTTTTTACCAGGATATCAGCGGCAGATTCCTGCACATGGATGTTGGTATCCAGCAGAAGGCGCACGATCAACCCCAGGGCTTCAGGGGAGTTGTTTTTTTCTAGTATCGAAAGAAGGCCAATTCTTACTTGATCGAGTGGGTCATTTACCAGATTACTGACTGCTTTGGGGATGCTGGATTCTGTACCTTCCCAATCGATTTGCTTAGCAAATCGTACCGGGATTATTCCATCAGAAAAGCTTTCCAAGGAACGGAGTTTCAGCGCTTCTACCGCTTGAAGCCGCACATCATTACTTTCCTCTCCCAGATGTTCCAGGATAATGGGGAGATAATGCGGATCCTTATATCTCCCCAGTGCCTTCAACGCGCAAATTCGTGCGTGCGAATCGGGTTGGTGCAGTAATTCTTCGAGTGCGGTCTTCCCTTTCTCAAGATATTGGAAATTTGTCGAATCCAATAAGCTGGATAAGGCCTGGCCGCGAATTTCATAATTTTCATCGTGCAGCAAGCCGGAGGCCTGTGCAAGGAAACTTTCGCTGGTTGTGTCTGATGAACGAAGCAGACCGTTGAATGCTGCCAGGCGCACACGGTTGTCGGGGTCCTTTATGAATGACGTGAAAAAATGTACCAGGGTATTTTTTGAGATGGATTGGATTTCACCAGTAGAAACAACATCCACAATACCGGCTCTCAATGGCGGGGGGCTTCCCCGGGCTTTCATCTCCAGGATTGGCAGTACTTTCGTTCCTGCGGTTTCTGTCATTATTTGGGCGATCAGTAGGATAACAGAGTCATCCTTGCTTTCCGCTAACTTTTTTAACAGATAATTCCTGGCAGCAGGGTCAGCCGTAAGTTCAATTTCCTCATCAGTAGGCAACAAAAAAGTGTAATCTTCCTGGTCAAGCACGCTCAACATGGCATGCGAATATAAATTCCGAATCACAAGGCTGCAAATAAAATAAGCCAATGCCGGAATCCCCAGAAGCACCGGTAAAAATAAAGATGCTGGCAACAGTTTGCCAATCTCCAGCAGGGCGCTGCTTGCGAGAAGTGCGATTGGCAGCACCAGCCCGTCAATGAAAGAACGTGAGCGCCCCTTGATTCGGGCGGGAATAGCATTGTAAAGCAGATTATTGCTCGATTCCTGGGTCGAATAGCGGAAAGTATTCCGGTCAAAATGTGCCAGCGCTCCGCTTGTCAGCGATAAGGGCGAAATCAAAAAACTTCCAGAAATCAGCAGCGTACCAAATGGGTAAATGACATTGGCATTGCCCACCCCAATCCTGGTGACAATCCGGCTGAATAAAAACAACTGCACTGGCAGCATGATCAGACTTGTCAGACCATTGAGTGTGCCGATAAAGTCTGTCATTTCGGCGCGAGTTTTAAATTGTTGGGCAAAGATAAGACCGCCCTGATAATTCAGGATGCCAAAAATGATCACCATCAAAAAGGTGGAGAGTGCCAGCCAGCGTAAATAATTTTGCGATGAAACATATTGAAAACCCTCGCGAATATTCTGCCAATAAGAAATAGGGTCTTTTTTGTTTTTTGTTGGGGCAAAATCTATACCGAACTTATATTTGCCCTGTGGGCGGGTACCCTCCATTGAATTATCTGTGCCTGTTACCCGAACCATTACCAGCGCCAGGCAGGCGATCATAATCAGCGTAATGACCCATAGCAGGATGATGGCGGCGGGTGATAGGATGCTGTCGAGTAATGGGATGGTCAACCCCGCAAAGATGATAGCAATACGCGAAGCCGAATTGATTACTGGGATGATACGTTTCGAGGCGCGCGCATCGTAAAAATCACTGGCGTAATTCCACCATTGGATCAGAAAAGATGTGCGTACTGCTCGTACCAATACGTAAAGAATTGTATAAGCCAGTATCTGGTTATATCCCAGAACCAAAAGACCTGCGCCGATTGTCACGGAAGCTGTTGCACAGACCGCTATGAGAAGTTTTCGGTTTGATGTCTGATCGACGAATGCAGTATAAACTGCCGTGGCAACTATTGCCGTGATGGCATGGAAAGTGAAAACCTGTGAGAGCCGGCTGACTCCAGCCAAAAAATAAAACGAGGATTCTATGATCGTTTCGGCCCAGGTTGTTCCAGTAATAAACAGGAAAAAAATCAACACCAACATGAACACTTTCCGACCCTCTTCCGGGCGGATATTTAGTATTCGGTTTAAATAGTTACTCATGGTGTTTTTCCTGAGCGTGGCTCGCCTCGTGACAGCGTGATAATCAATCTCGCAAGTACCGGGATTATTCCATTTTTGGGTTTTCTTGGTTCGAATTTCCCAGGCGCTTTTTCCGGATTTTATCGGCTTTCGAGGTTAATTCCTGGAAAAAGTCGCTTTCAACAATTTCCTTGACAGATTTTTGTTTTTTGCCTTCATCAATCACAATTTGTAGTTCATCAATTTGCTTGTGCAATTCATTCTCACGCATCTCAACATCCAGCGCGTTGCGAACTGCCACGGCTGCCTGCCCGGCAATTAATTCAAGGACCCGTACGTGATCGGTAGTGAAGTTGCCTGGTTTTGCGCTGGCGAGTTCTATGATTCCTATAATCTCTTCTTTATACAGCAGTGGTACTCCCAGGTACGATTTGGGCTCAAAATTACCCCACTCACGCGAATAGTCAAGTTCGGCATCGCCAAGCACGCTCAAGTCTGGGATCAACACAGAGAAGCTGATTTCTTCGAAGACCACTTTTTCTGGATTGCCGCCTCCTCCCACTGGAACAGCCTTGCGTTTCTCGAAAAATTGTTGAATGTGATTCTCACTGCGGTTGTGAATGGCTGGCCGGTCTTCTTGACTCCAAACACGGTTCAGGTAGAAACCGCGCCCATCTGCACTCGCGCGAGTATAGAACTCATCTTTTTTGGGATCGTAGATCAATACCAGGGAGCGGTCATAAGGCACAACATTGCGCAACGAGTTCAACACCAGTGTAAGCGTATTCCCAATGTTAAAGCTGGAAGAAATCGTTCTGGATACCACATTGATGGTGTGCAATTCGGCAACCCTGGCGTGCAGAGCCTTTACCATGTTACTGAATACCAATGCCAGGTGACCAACCTCGTCACCTTGGTTCATCACCAGGGAAAAGCTGGCATTCTCGAGCGATCCGCCGCGTTGCACGGACTGAGCCGCCATCGATAATTCTCCTAATGGCTGAGTGATAACACGTGCCAGCAGAATGCCGCCGAGCAGGGCCAGCGTACCGATCACCAGAACGCCTAATATAATTTGTTGAGCCAGCGCATCGAGCGGAGCGGTGAATTCTTTTTTGGCCTCATCAACACCAACGATCCAATTCAACTGGGTTGTGTTGGCAATGCCAACAATGCGTTCTGAACCATCGGATGGTAGTTTATAAGTGGCATATCGGACAGCATTGCTTTCACCAATGGCAGCGGCAAGCGGCGATAAATTAAGACTTTGAACAGCGCAGTTGCTCAGGTTTTTGGCATCTTCGCAGCCGCTCAGCATAAAGCGCTGCCCAATTTTTAATTGAACATCCTTTGGAAGTTGGATCAGGCTGTGATAATACCAGCTCTGGTTGGGGTGCGAGACGATCACGCCGTCCTGGTCCACCAGAAAGGCGTAACCGGTGTTGCCGGCCTTGAATTTATTGATAATGCCAGTAATTGCTTCGCCCTTGAGTTTGATAATGACAACGCCGATCGGCTTGCCATCTGTTCCCAACACTGGCGCAGAAAAATAAAACCCCAAATTTTTACTCGTGCGCCCTACCAGCACATCGATGTAATTCTGACCTTTCATAGTTTCGAGATAATAAGCCCTCGTTGAGAAAGCCTGGCCTTGTATGCTGGGAACAGAAGGTAACTGCCTTGAGATAATGGCTTTACCATTCTTATCCAGGAGATAGACATATTCGTATAGCGGATTTGTGGCCAGAATGCGGGTAAACGTATCGGAAACCGAAGTGCGTACATAGTCAGGGGCATGCTCCGGATCTGATAACAGGGCAATCACTTCGCTGTTACTTCCCAACTGGGAAGCCGCTATCGAGTTGTCCAGCATCAATTGATCCAGCCGTTCTGCGGTGGCTGCCGCCAGTAATTCAAGGTTGTGATATTCAGTATTCTGTATGGTGGTTACGCTGAAAAAGTAGCCATATAGTGCAACTACAATCACAGGTATCAGTGAAGCTACTAATAGCGCCGCGGATATCTTGACCAGAATGGGCCAGTTTTTCGGGTTCAAATAGGGGGTTATTCGCTTCACCTTGCATCTCCAGCCTGGGCGATCTCAATCCCATTCGATTCGCAGATTTACTTAGCAAATCGTACCGGGGTTACATCGCGAAGGGTAAAAGTGATTAGACAGATTTTCTTACAAAGCTTACTTTGCCGAAACGAATCGCTTTGCTTAGCAAATCGTACCGGGATTACTCCATGCACAGCACCATGTCCCAATCAATTACGGGATTATTCTATGAGCCGCCTATGGGTACTTTCCATTCAGGCTATTCCCGGTGGCGTGAATACCATAAACCATCCCGGAAAGGGAACAACAGGCTATCCAACTGCGGATGGGTGGACACGGCTTCGTTGTAGGCCTGGATGCCTTTGACCTGGTTATATTCAGAATCCTCTAAAACCTTGCCCTGGCAAAAAGCATTGTCGGTTAGCAAAATCCCGCCATTTGCTAGATGGTTTACGCTGATATCAAGCAGTTTTAAAGCCAGGTGCGGGTCTTTGGCAAAATACACATGCTTCATAACATCCTGGAAAATCACATCGTATTTCTTGTTTTGCTGGGGAAGTACCTCAAAAACATCACCGGTGATAATCTCAACCTGATCTTCAACCCCTGCACGGCGCACAAATTCGCGCGCGCGTTCGGCGCGCAGGGGATCGATTTCTATGGATGTCACATGTCCAGCCCGCCCGGTTACCCGAGCCAACCAGATGGCCGAGTATCCAATAGCTGTGCCAATATCCAGCACGTTTTGAGCAGCAGGTTGGCGCATAGAAATTATTGAGGCCAATATTTTGCCTTCCAGGGCACCAATGATTGGGACTGATTCATCCTCAGCGATTTTTTCTATCTCGTGCAATACTCTTTGAAGAGGTGTATCCTCTTCTTGCTTTTTCATTATTTGTAAGGCATATTTCTCGAGCAAATCATCAGAGATTTGTGGAACGATTGGCAAGGCTGTTTGACCCATTTTGATGCTCCGGGGAAGAGAGACAATCCCAATCAAAAACCGGGATTACTCCATTATTCAGAAGAATGGTTGGACAACTCTTCTGTCTTTAACTTAATTTCGGGGAAGAACTGGTATGAATTCGGCTTCAAGCCAGTTCTTCCCTGAAAATTTTTAGCACTGACTTTTAATCCCAATTGATTTGTTTAGCAAATCAATTGAGATTATTCCATAAAATTCAGGCCATTACCCGTTCAGCCATTTTCTTATAAAGGCTGGTCACCGGGTGGTCGGGATATCGCAATGAAAAAATTCCAGAACTGGCAAGTGTCATTAATTCGTCCGTATGGGGAATCACAACGGCTACTTCGCAGTTATAAAGTTTTTCAATACGCTGCTTAACTTCATTCATTAGCATTACGGGCACTTTATTATCCATCAATAACATTTGCGGCACACCTAATTTGCGGGCAACTTCAACTGTCACGCTGGTTCCCTGATAATCCTGCTGGTCTGGACGTAAGATCAGTACGAGTGTGTCAGAAATTGCGATCGAGAGAAGCGTTTCCTCATTCAAACCAGGATGGGTATCGATGATAAGCATATCCAGGTTGAGGTTTTTTACAAGTGACTCAAACCCATCGTTCAGCAACCCAACATCATAGCCTTCGCGTAATACGCGCGCAATTTCTCCGGCTTTAATGCTCGAAGGGATCAAAAATACTTTTCCTTTGATCTGCGAGCCAAGTGTTGAAGTGACATCATGGGCCGCATCTTCAATTTTGCATTTACCCCAAAGATAATCATTCAGGGATCTTCCCATATCTTGATCATCCAATCCAAAAAGAACGTGAATCCCGGGGGATTGAATGTCTGTATCTACAACGCCGACTCGCAATCCCTGCAAAGCACATAGATAGGTCAGGTTCGCGCTGGTATTGGATTTTCCAGTACCTCCGCGAAACGAATGGACAGAAATTATCTTGGACATGCTTCTCCCTTTTCAAAAAGTCAACCAAATTTGATTAACTATACACCTTAATTAGGCTATATATTATCTTATTAGTACAATTTTACCACTTTTGAGTTACAAAGCAATGGAACTCATTGTTAAAGATCCAATCGTTAAATAAGTAAAAGGTCACGGTTTTTTAAGCGAACGAGAGCAAGTGGGCTGCTGGCAAGAGGGTCTGGTTATCGAAAAAGATCAGCCCGCAAGCAATTGCGGGCTGATCTGGCTGCTGTAAACAGTTATTCGGCGTAGGCCTATATTTTGATGTGTGTCACCAGATATTCCATATAACGTGACTTAACCTGTTTTGTTGCCATCACCTGTTTTATGGGGGGCATGCGTAGTACGGCACCCAGTACGGCCGCCAGGGCTCGATGGTTCCATAGTACTCGGTTATCAAAGATCAGGTTTTGCAGATCACCGCGTTCGATAGCCATCATCACCGTTCGATGCACTGAATTAAGAGGGGTTAGCACGCGTTCCGGCCGTGAGTTAAGTGTCAGACCCTCATGCGCGCAGGTGCGTACGCAAACACCGCACCCCAGGCATAAATCTTCATCCACTTTGGCTTTTTTCATTTTTGGATGATGGGCGTCATTGCTTGAAACCAGACTCATGGCTTCGACCGGGCAGGCGCTTACACATTTTCCACAGCCGTTGCAGTTATCTTCCGCTACCGCTGGTAGGAAATTGCTGGTATGAACCGGGTTGAGCATGCCGAATTTGCGTGCCGCGATCATTGCTTCACAGCAGCACCCACAGCAATTGCAGATGAAATTGACGCCCTCTCGTACATTTTCGCCGAACTGAACCAGGTTTTGCTCGTATGCTTGCTGAAGCAAATCCATTCCTTCGTTTACGTCCACCGCTCGGGCGTAACCGTGTCTGGTCAGGGCCTGAGCCGAGCCGTTGAAGGTCATACAAATATCCATGGCTGCGTTGCAATTCTGCCCGACATGCATCATTTTATGTCGGCAATAGCAAACGCCAATCCCACGATGGGTGGCAGTCTGGATCACTTCACTGGCTCGTTCGTAATCCAGAACGTAAAGTGCATTTTCATTGGAGAGGACTGGCTCGTGCACAAAAACGCGGCCAAGTTGGGTTTCTCCTCGCACAAACAGGTTGCGGATGAAGTCTTCTTCTACATTCAAGTATTGGTAAAACAACTCACCCAGCACTTTCTGGTCGATGTCACCGTGCAGGCGCATCATGGAAAACTCAAAAAAACCGGCCATGGGCGGTGGCAGTGTATAGGTGGTTTTTCCTTCCCATTCAATATCCACCAGGATAGCCCGGCTGGCAAGTTCATCCAGCACCTTGCGGGTTTCTGGCAAGCTGAGTTTCCAGACCTGGCTGGCTTTTTCAGCAGTGAAGGGCTTGATTGGCAGCAGCGCCACAAGCTGGGCTTCCCGCTCACTGAATAGGATCTGCAGGATTTTATAAAGCGTGTCCGAAGGCGGAGCACCTTGTGGGAACCGGTTCAATCGATCCACAAGCTCTGTGTACCCGGATTTCAATGTAGTATGCGACATGGATGCCTGACCTCAATAGGAATAGGATAATTCCATACTATAGTCACAAATGCCAGAGTCAAAAGTGCCCTTTTACCCCTTCTGGAATGACTTTTATCATGTTTTACATCTTAAGGCTTGCATCCCGCTGTTCACATAAAAAGTTATCGAACCATGTTGGAATTCACTCTTTTGAAATCGATAAATCCTTGTTCAACATCCACCGAGACCAACTGCACACGGATGCGATGACCAACATCCAGACCTTCATAGCTGTTCACAAGTTTGCCTTCAACCGGAATGCCCAGCAACCGCACCCAGGTGCCTTTGGCTGAGGCGCCTGTTACGATGGCGTCGAATTGCTGGCCTACTTTTGATTCAAACAACAAGGCTGCGGCGGATTTTCCAACCTGCCGTTCGACTTTATTGGCGGCGTCTTCTTGCGTTGTAATGTGTTGCGCCAACCGGCTGAGGGTATCAAAGTTGTAAGGGGATGCCTGGTTCGCAAGAGCGGCTTTCACTAATCGATGGGTGAGCACATCAGCATACCTGCGATTGGGGGCAGTGGAATGGGTATAGGCATTCACAGCCAGACCAAAGTGACCCGGTGGGGTGCTGCCTTGAATTTCTGCCACATATTCACCTGGCCCCATTAATTTAATAACTGCCAGACATAAGTCGGGGAACCGCACCGGGTCAGCCTGTTTGGCTTTGATAAGGAACTCATTCAAGGCTTTTGCATCTGGGTCGTTTGGAAGCTGTGAGCTGTGCTCACGGGCAATTTCAACTATCCGATCCCAACGTTTGGGAGTGCGTACGACCCGCCGGATT
This sequence comes from uncultured Anaerolineae bacterium, assembly GCA_903910795.1. Lineage (GTDB taxonomy): Bacteria > Chloroflexota > Anaerolineae > Anaerolineales > Villigracilaceae > UBA5195. The sequence continues at coordinate 3,469 of CAIWAX010000197.1, read as the reverse complement.
GAGGGCAGTTGGCTGGCGGAAAGAAACCTGGCGATAACACTATTGGCTGAGATCATAAAATCTTCAATCATATCTTTGGCGCGGTTTTTCTCTTCCACTCCCAGATCGGTGATCTCGTTTCCATCAAAGATTGGCTGGGCTTCGATGGTTTCCAGTGAAAGCGCACCATGTGTGTGCCTGAAATTCTTCATGCTTTGCGCAACCTTGTCCTGCAAACGCAGGTTTTCAGCCAGCCCGCTCATCACGGCAACTGGTTCAGGGATTGTGGCAATCCCATCAAGCCAGGCTGCCACGCTTTTATATGCCAGTTTGGCATGGTTGCTTACCATAGCACGGTAAATAATGGATGATTGCAATGCGCCGTCTATACCAATCAACATTTCAATGACGATTGCCGGCCGGTCTTCGTTAAAATTAAGCGACGTGAGGTCGGTTGACAGCTTTTCAGGCAACATGGGGAAAATCTTTGCCGCCGTATAAACTGAGGTGGTGTTGTGTCTGGCATGCTCATCAATTGCCGAGCCATCTTTTACGATTGAATCAACATCTGCCACTGCCACCAATATTTTAACATTGTCATCAGGGGTTGGTATGGCAACAGTTAGTTGATCCAGATCGCGCGAATCATCGTTGTCAATTGAACACCAAAGCAAACCGCGTAGATCCCGAAGCGCTCCAGCGTGAATGCTTGCAGTTGGGGCAAGGAGCTGTTCGAGTTCGGCCAGGGCGTTGGGTGAAAAATCTGGTAATAGTCCGCGTTCAATCATCACCCGGTGGGCGATTGCTTCCAGTTGCGCCCGGTGATGTTGATTGGAACTCTGCGCTGTATTCATAAATTGCTCCTTCGAAACATATCGCGTGTATTGGTTTCTTCTTGAAAATGAGTATATCAGCCCTGGCCTGAAATGAAGCCGTTTTTTTTCAGGCATGTTGTTGAGCAGTTATCAAAATGTCAAGAATCCATTTCTGTTTTGCGGTGTTTTATCATATAATTTTATACTGGAAACCGTTTATATTCATATTCAATAATGAGTGGCTGGGAGGTCGATCTCATTCCTGGCAGCAAATTGGTATGGATTTCGGGCCGTCCGGTTTGGAAGTTTTGTTGGCAGCCTGAGTTTGCTTAAATTGTAAGTTTGTTGTATCGCCAAAGTTTCTGTTTTCCCATTCAACCCGAAGGAGGAACAAATTATGTCTGATGTAGATCTTGTAAACCCTCTGGTGAATCGCTGGCTAGAGGAATCCCGTGAGGCGCCTGAGCAATTTTGGGCTAAGGCGGCTGAACAATTGCATTGGTTCCGTCCTTGGGATCGGGTTTTTGAATGGGATTTCCCTACTTTTCGCTGGTTTCTCGGGGCCGAAACCAATCTTTCCTACAACGCGCTGGATTTTCATGTAAAGCGTGGTTGGGGCGGGCACACCGCGATTGTGTACGCAACTGAACGAGGTGAGCGCCGGTTATTTACCTACGCTCAGCTCTTGCATGAAGTTGAACTCACTGCCGCAGCTTTGCGGGGTCTGGGGTTGCAAAAAGGTGACCGTCTGACCATTTATATGCCTACCTGTCCCGAAGCGATTATTTTGATGCTGGCGACTGTTCGCATCGGTGCCATCCATTCTGTAGTTTTTGCTGGTTTTGGCGCCGGGGCTTTAGGGGACCGCATTCGCGCCAGTGGTTCTCGCGCTGTCTTCATGGGAGATGTGACTTACCGCAAAGGCAAGGATGTACCTCTGAAAGAGATTGTGGATACCGCCCTGGAAGGCGGTGGCCATTCGGTGGAACATGTTGTGGTGCTCAAACGCGGATCTGCTGATGTTCCCATGCACGCCGATCGTGATCTGACCTGGGGCGAATTCCTCGCGCATGGCAAGGGACAATCTGGCGGATGTATTCCCATGGAAGCCAATGAACCCTCGTTCATGATTGCCACCTCGGGCACCACGGCCAAGCCCAAGCTGGCTGTTCATACGCATGGGGCGTATCAGGTCTGGATTTCCAGCATGGCGCGCTGGGTGTTTGGTATGCAGCCAAACGATGTCTGGTGGTCTACTTCGGATATTGGCTGGATTGTTGGTCACAGCTATATTGTCTATGCACCGCTCATCATGGGCTGTACTACAATTGTTTATGAAGGCGCAATAGATTATCCAGATCCCGGCACAATCTGGAAAATCATGGAAGAGTTTCAGGTAACGGGTGTCTTTACTTCGCCAACCGCGGTGCGTTTGCTAATGCGTTATGGCGAATCCTATTCCTCTCAATATAATTTCAGTTCACTTACCCGCGTTTTTTGCGCTGGGGAAGTGCTCAATGCTCCTGCCTGGGAGTGGATGCAGAAGAGAGTCTTTAAGGATCGGGTACCGGTCATTGACCACATGTGGCAGACTGAGACCGGCGGCCCGGTATTCGGCAATCCTTATGGTATCAGCATGATACCCATCAAACCTGGTTCGGCCGGTATCCCTCTGGCCGGGATTGAAGCAAAGGTTCTGAATGCTGATGGAGTACCCTGCCTGCACGGTGAAAAAGGTATCATGGTGGTAACAAAACCTTTCCCGGGGTTGATTCAATCTCTTTGGGGAGAACCGGAACGTTATAAATCTGATTACTGGATGCATCTCCCACTTCAGGATGGCAAGGGCGTTTATTACATGGGTGATGCGGCTCATTTTGATACGGATGGTTACGCCTGGTTCGCCGGGCGCGCCGATGAGGTTATCAAGATTGCTGCCCACCGCTTGGGTACCATAGAGGTTGAGACTGCTCTGATGCGGCATCCGGCTGTGGCTGAGGCCGGGGTGACTGGCCGCCCTGACGAACTGCGTGGCGAAGTCATTTCCGCTTTTGTGGTTTTGCGTTCAGGCAACCCGCCATCCTCCAAGTTGAAGGCAGAGATGATTGAAACTGTCAGGACGGAACTTGGCGCGCTGGCGGTAGTGGGCGAAATCCATTTTGTCAGTATGCTGCCCAAAACCCGTTCCGGCAAGATTATGCGCCGGGTCTTTAAGGCCGTCATTCTGGGCCGCGATCCGGGCGATATCAGTACGATCGAGGATGAGTCGTCTGTTGAAGAAGCCCGCTCGGCCTGGGCCCAGATTCGCGCAGAAATATCTGGCCAAAGCAAGGATGATCCTTTGCTCTAATTTCATCCTGACAGCCAATCTGTTTTTAAAAGGTAACTGCTCACGGGGTGGGTGCTTTTGGGCAGAAACCCATCCTCGCGAAGAACGCGCGAGGTGAAAGAACCCTCGGTCCTCGCCAAGAACACACGATTTGCGATTTGCTTAGCAAATCGGCAAATCGCACCGGAACGCAAGTGCAGGTGTGCGAGGTGAAAGAACCCTTCCCAAAAGCGGGAAGGGAGAGAAGAGACTTTTTTAATAGAGTTTTTAGCGCAAAATACACGCTAAAAACTCTATTTGCGGGGCAAACCATCGAAATTTAGTTCTTATACCAGCAAGTAATCGC
>CAIWAX010000196.1 GCA_903910795.1 uncultured Anaerolineae bacterium | reverse complement strand
CGCCTTTCACACGATTGCCATTCCGCACGATGACATTTTGCAGGGCCACCTGACGATGGATGTCTTTGCCGCTGACCTTTGGGAGGTTTTCAAAGGCCGTGGCGTGGATGAATATCGCAAACCGGATTTATTCTTCCAGAAAACCTATCAAACCGAAGGCTTGAAAACTTTGCTGGATGTGGTTCAAAAGCGGCTGCAGGGTAAAGGCGGTGATCCGGTTTTGCAAATACAAACCCCATTTGGCGGCGGCAAGACGCATACACTGATCGCCATGTATCATAAAGCGGCGGAGTGGGGTGCAAAGCGGGTTGTGATGGTGGGTACTTCGATGAGTGCCAAAGATACCCTATGGGGGGCGCTGGAAGAACAGTTGACCGGCGAGCGTAAACATTTTGGAGACATGACCTCCCCGGGCCGCACGGATGAGTTTCGCGATATGCTGGCCAATGCCGGGCCATTGATGATCCTGATGGATGAAGTGCTGGAATACATCACCAAAGCTTCGGGGGTGACGGTCGGGGCCAGCAACCTGGCGGATCAAACGATTGCCTTCATGCAGGAGTTGACTGAAACCGTCAGCACCCTGGATAAGGTGGTGCTGATCGTCACGCTGCCATCCAGCAATATGCCGAACATGAATGCCAAGTCACAACAGTTGCTTCAAAACTTGCAGTATGTTTCAGGGCGCATGGAGAAAATCTATACCCCCGTGCAGGAACATGAAATTACGAAGGTGATCCGGCTAAGACTTTTCTCGCATATTGATGACAAGAAAGCCAGTGTGGTCATCAACCAATTCTTGGAGTATGCGACGCGCGAGTCACTGTTACCGGCAGGCACCGAAGAATCCGAATATCGCGCCCGCTTTGAGGATTCGTATCCTTTCCTGCCCGAAGTTGTGGATGTGCTTTATCACCGCTGGGGCAGTTATTCAACTTTTCAACGCACGCGCGGTGCTTTGCGCTTGCTGGCGCTCGTGATTTATGGATTGAAAGACACAAACATTCCATATATCACGCTGGCTAACTTTGATCTTGATAATCAGGAAGTGCGCCGGGAACTTTTGAAGCATATCCCCGCTGAATTTGACAGCGTGATCGCCGCCGATATTACCGGCGCTGATTCGGGCGCGTTGAAAGTCAATGCGAATTTGGGCAGGGCTTACCAGGGATTGCGGCTTGGAGAACGGGTGGCAACGACTGTATTCATGTACTCTTTCTCAGGCGGCATGGAACGCGGCGTCACGATGGTTGAGATCAAGCGCAACGCCACCACGATGGAAAACCCATCAGCGACTGTGGCTGAAGCGGTCGAAGAACTGAAAGGACGCTTGTTTTATATCCAAAACCAGTCAGGGAAGTATTTCTTCACCAACCAGGCCAACTTGAACCATTTACTGTTGGTACGCATGGAGAACATCCACGACTCTGAAATCAGGGGGCAGGAAGAACGCCTGCTGCGGGAAAATGTCAAAACTGAAAAGCTGAAAACCTATATTTGGCGCACCGAAAGCGCGGATATCCCGGATACACCCGATTTGAAATTAATCGTGCTGCCTGAGAATAACCCGGGCGCTATCAAAACAATTTTAGAAGAAAAGGGCGGTTCTCCACGCGTACATCGCAACACCCTGTTTTTTCTGGTGCCGATGCTGATTGAACGAGCCGCCTTTGGAAGTACCATCCGGCGCTTCCTGGCTTACCAGGCCTTGTTGAGTGATATCACACTGAACCTGACGGCCGACCAAAGCGATGAAGTCAAGGGCAGTCTTAAAAAGCAGGAAAAGGAATTGCCAGAAGCGCTACGCAGGCTTTACCGGCAGATTTATATCCCTGCGCGGTCGGGTGTTAAAGACAATGACCTGGGTGTTCCAACCTCGGGATATTCTGGAACGATCGATAAGGAAGTGTATGACCGGTTACGGGCGGATGGAGAGATTTTAGAGAAAATTGCCCCGCTGGTCATACGCGAGAAGTTTTTGAAGGATCGGGATTGGGTATCGACGGCACAACTGTATCAATCCAGTCTGAAAACACCCGGAGAGGCGCGAGCGACAAGTCAAAATGCCTGGGATACCGGGATTGCGGATGGCGTCCGGTCGGGATTGTTTGGGCTTGGCGAGATCAAAGATGGCCAGCCTGTTTATAACTATTTCAAAACAGAATGTTCCATCGCCTTTACCGATAATGAAATCCTGATCAAGTCAGACATCTGTCAGACTCAACTTGCCAGGCAGCAAGCCCAGGTAAAGTTTGAACAAGTCGATACGCCTACCCCAACAGGAGCGGTCAGTTCAAGCACGGCTACGAACGGGGTTCCCATACCCGTGGTAATTTCACAACCGGGACTCTACCAACAGCTCGATTTCGATTTTATTGTTCCAAAGGGCAAAGTATCGAATTTGATGGGCGTTTTAAACTATTTGCAGAGCAAGTATGAACACATGGGCGTGACCATCCATCTGGATAGAGGCCAAATGACCGAACAGGAATATGAGGATAAGGTCAAGGAAGCGTTCAGACAAATGGGGATCAGGATCGATTGAGAAGAGAAGGTGGGAGGTGCGCGAGGGTACGGAAGCGCGTTACATCTGATAACCCCAACTTATAACTTCGCGTCATAAAACCGCAGTTCCTGCTGAAAAATAGTCTCGAAACTGTATTCATCAGAAAAAGCTTAAACAACAGAGTACTATATAGATATGAAAGCAACTCATGTGTACTTTCCACCAACCACACCGCAACAGCGGAAATTGTTATTTGAAACTTGGGAACAGACTGATAATGTTACAAAGGCCT
>CAIWAX010000195.1 GCA_903910795.1 uncultured Anaerolineae bacterium | reverse complement strand
TGACAGTTTCATAAAAACCTTAACTTGTGACTGATGCCATAAGTTCAATATCGAATATTTACGCGCTAATTCGTGAACATGTGCCCTGCGGGTTCGTGGATGGTTTCGCCTTAAATCGCAAAATAAATCAGAACCAGAAACGTGAACTGGCGTGAGTTGGTGATCACTCACGAAACATCTGGCGCAATCCTTTACCAAAATGCCTTTGTCAACAACCATACCCTGAAAGACCACAATATTGCGATCGTTGTGGAAACCGGTCGCAGCCGTTGGAAAACCGAAAATGAAAACAATAATGGGCTAAAAACCAAGGGCTATCATCTGGAACATAATTTTGGACATGGACACTAATGCGCCCCTCTTTTTTCCATCATCTACACCCACCTACCATCCCTTCCAAACAATCCCGATGGCGCTATACGTTGGGCGCGGGTGGTACAGCCATTTTCTTGGTGCTGGTCTTAATCGTCACAGGCACGCTGGAGATGTTTTATTACATTCCAACGCCCGAAAATGCCCCGCTCACAGTTCAGACGATCAGTTATCTCGTACCTTTTGGCGGATTGGTGCGCAACCTGCATTTCTGGTCTGCCCAACTCCTGCTGATTGTTACCTCCATCCACCTTGTCCGGGTGGTCTTTACCGGTTCATACGCCCCTCCGCGCAGGTTCAACTACCTGCTTGGATTGGCGCTATTCGTGCTTGCCATCCTACTCGATTTCAGCGGTTATGTTTTGCGCTGGGATACGGGTATCCAATGGGCCCTGGTGACTGGCACGAATCTCATTAAAACCATTCCAATTGTGGGCGGAACACTTTATGGCGCTTTGATCGGCGGCAGTGAGCCCGGTCCTGCCACACTCATCCGGTTTTATGCCCTGCATATTTTTGGATTGATGCTGCCAACCGCGTTTTTGGTTGGATGGCATGCTTTTCGAGTGCGCCGGGATGGCGGGATCGCCGTGGCTCCCCCAAACCTTCACAGCGATAACGCGCGGATTACCCGCTTTGAATTGGTGCGCCGGGAAATCCTGGCCATGATTTTTACCAGCTCCGCGCTGCTACTGCTCTCGATCTTTTTACCGGCTCCCATCGCGGCGCCCATCCAGGGAATTCCCGCCCTTTCCGGCACTGCGACTGCCCCATGGTTTTTTTTATGGGTTCAGCAAATGTTGAAATGGGGCGACCCCTTCCTGTGGGGGGTGGTCGTCCCACTCTGTGTTCTGCTTATCCTGGCCCTGTTTCCTTTTGTTTTCCCCAGACCCGCCGTCCATGAACTGGGAAGCTGGTTTCCAAAATCCAACCGGCTCGCGCAAATTACGCTTGGCGTGATTGCGATCATGATTATCCTACTCAGCCTGCTTGCGAATGTCCACTGACCGGCCTTCCTATTCTCGTTCCACATCGTGCCCGCTTTTGGGTAATATTCTCATCATCGCAGCCGGTCTGCTCCTGCTGGTGATCTGCCTCGCCTGGTGGGTAACTGCGCATCAGACCACGCCAGTTTCACTGACCCCAACTCTCACCGGCAAACCCGAATACTGTCTGACCTGTCACTCGGATCTGGCCGAGATCAGCCCGTCGCACCCGGTCAAAACCTTTGGCTGTGTCATCTGTCACGGCGGCGAACGGTTGGCGTTGGATGCCAATTTGGCCCATGCCAGCATGCGGGGCGGAAAGAATCCGTCTGATCTGGCGGTGGTGGAACAATCCTGCGGAGGGGAAAACTGTCACAGCGGCCCATCTGCTGGCGATCGCGATCACATACAACGCGTGCAAACCAGCATTCAATCCACCTATGCCGGGGCGATTGCCAGCATCCGCTACAGCTTCGGTGCGCAGCCTGACCTGACAGCCCGCTACGGCACCAGCGCCCTGAAAGATGCGCTCATCACTACGAAAACCGGGCTCCCGGGTTTGGAAGCCTTCTCCCCCGCAAAAGATTCTAACCCTGCCATTCAATTATTTGCCAATAACTGCCTGACATGTCACATCAACGCTACGCCGCGCGAAGGTGTCTCTTACTCCCGGCTGACTGGCTGCGCTGCCTGTCATACCCCGAACATCAACAGCTTTGCGACAGGGAAAATACATCAGCTCACCACCGTGATTCCATATACCCAGTGCAATACCTGCCATAACCGCGGCAATTATGATTTACGTCAGATGACTTTTGTAGAGCGGATAGATCCACAAACCGACCGGATTCACAGTTATTATCAGCCAATTTCCCAATTCACACGCTGTGAATACACTCTCGACTGCATAGACTGCCACACACGTGTCGAAACGATGGGCGATGGTGACATCCATGCAAACAAAAAAGAAATCCAGTACATCCAGTGCAAAACATGTCACGGCACGCCGGCAGAACTTCCCCAAACCAGGAAATTAACAGACTCGCAGGATATAGCCTTCCGGCAGGCTCTGCTCAATCCGGTTATGGACTTAAAAATAGGCGACACGCTTCTGGTCACCGAACAAGGCGAGCCGCTTTGGAACACCCGGGTTTTACCGGATGGCACCTACCAGTTGGTCGGCAAAGCCACAAAACAAGTTTTTACCTTCCGTCCTGTAATTGGCAGCACCTGTACTCAGAATGGCATTGATCAATCATCTGCTTATTGCCATACATGTCACTCTGCAAAAAAATGACATGCCTACCACATCGCAAAAGGTGAGATGCATATCACGCCCGCCGGTGCAACGTTTGCCGATTTTACGCATCTACTACTCAGCCACGTCATAGCGAGCGCTCTCCAGCGAGCGTGGCAATCTCCTCGCCGGAGCAGGATACCCAAAAGCGGGTACGATATTGCCGCGCCGCCGCACCTGCCCCTTGTTTCACCCCTTGTTTCACCCCTTGTTTCACCCCTTGTTTCACCCCTTGTTTCACCCCGGTGTTCTTCCGGGGCTGTTCTTCCGGGGGCGTCCTTCGGGAATGACAAATTTGGAGTATGACTGAGTAGTTCTGGTAAACATCAGAACGGAACTGCTGCAGTTGGTTGTTCACACTCCCAATTGTCATGCAGTTCTATCTTTTCCACAATCTTTGACTTTGTCAAAAGTCCAACCTCAATATGCCCTGCATTTATGACCGGGGGCATTATATAATTGTGGCATTCTGGAGATTTTATGACCCAATTATCAGGTAAGGAAAAATCCTTGTACGTGCAGGATATTTTCACACGCATTGCCAGCCGCTATGATCTGATGAACCGGCTGATGACAGGGGGGCAGGATATAAGCTGGCGCAAAGAAGTAATCCAACGCGCTGACTTGCGTCAGCAGTCCCGATTGCTGGATTTGGGCGCCGGAACCGGCGACCTGGCGCGCGCGGCCCTATCTCAACAGCCCACTTGCGAAATTACCGCAGCGGATTTTACTTTCGAGATGATGCGTGCTGGTCGAAGGCCCGCTGATACCTTTGGCTGGGCCAACGCAGATGCGCTGGCTTTGCCTTTTCCATCAGAAACTTTTCATGCGGTTGTCTCTGGATTCTTGATGCGCAACGTCGTGGATTCTAGAATAGCCTTGCGCGAACAGTATCGGGTGTTGAAACCTGGCGGGCATATCGTTATTCTGGATACCACCCGTCCAAAACGTAACCTGCTTTCGCCTTTTATCTGGCTGCACATGCATTTCGTTATTCCATTGCTGGGAACGCTGTTGTCCGGTCAGAGCGATGCCTATACATATTTACCCGATTCGACAGAGGCTTTTTTGACTGCAGAAGAACTTGAGGCTCGCATGAAAGAAGCTGGTTTTATAAAAACTGGTAATAAACGCCTGATGTTTGGAACGATCGCAATTCATTGGGGAGAGAAGTGAGGCAGTTGGCATGACATCAATAAATGATCGCGATATGGAAAAAGCTGCTTTACGGGGCGAGCCTTCCTACGTCTGGCGGGCTGGTCAACAGCGCCGCCTCGAAATGATTCTGCGGGCGGCTGGAAGCCGCGCCCAGGGAATGGTTTTGGAAAATGGCTGCGGAGTTGGCATGTATGTGCAGCGCCTTTCCAAAGAAGGCGGCTGTGTGTTTGGCCTGGAATATGATTTTGAAAGAGCGGCTGAGGCCGGTCAGCAAAACCCCGCGATTATCAATGCCGCGGGCGAATACCTGCCCTACCCCACGGCCACCTTTGATTTGATTTTGAGCCATGAAGTTCTTGAACATGTAGCTGATGATGTGCTTGCCGCCCGTGAGATAGTGCGGGTCTTGAAACCTGGTGGACGGGCAGTGATTTTTGTGCCCAACCGCGGATATCCCTTTGAAACTCACGGAATTTATTGGCGGGGCAAATATTATTTTGGAAACAAACCCCTGGTTAATTATTTGCCCAGGCCCTGGCGTGATAGTCTGGCGCCGCATGTGCGTGTTTATTCCCGCTCAGACCTGGAAAAATTGTTCGTAGGTCTGCCTGTAAAAATCATCCAGCAAACAGTTGTTTTTGGCGCGTATGACAATATCATTTCGCGCTTTGGATCTTTTGGTAAAATTTTACGCAAAACATTGCAGGCATTGGAGCAAACTCCACTCAAATGGCTGGGCCTTTCCCATTTGTGGGTAATCGAGAAATAAGATAACAGGGTCATCAAAGTATAATGAAAAAAATCCAGATACGGATTAAATCGGAGAATGAATGATCACCATTACAAGCCCTACTACCAGAGAAGATTTCAAAGCATATTATGCTTTGCGTTACAAAGTTCTAAGCGAACCTGCCGGCCATCCTAAGGGAACTGAAAAAGATGATTATGAGCCCATCAGTGAACATTTTATGGCTGTAAACGAAGCTGGCGATGT
>CAIWAX010000194.1 GCA_903910795.1 uncultured Anaerolineae bacterium | reverse complement strand
GTTGATGGCGATGTACATGACCAGCAGCAGCCGGGAGAGCCGGCCTTCAGAGCGAAACACGGATAGAAAATCGGGCATACATCCTCAAATGGAATGAAAGTTACTGGTACTAATGGAATTTGTGGTATCGCCGTTTTTTTCAAACCACAAAATGACGCTACTGCAATAAGAGCTTTTCACCGCAGAGATTTATTGAAGAAACGCCATTATGCATGTTATTGCGAGCGAAGCGCGGCAACAGGTCGATATTTTGCTGCCACTTGCCCTGCAGGGCGTCAAAAATTAAGCTCAGCGGTTAAAAGTTTTTACAATGGCGTCATAAGTAAAAAACGCGGCCCGCTGCGCGGGGAAGAAAAAGCAAAAGAAAAAAGCCGGCAGAACACACGCTTCGCAAAACAGAAAAACAGAAAACAACAGCTTATTGGGGGAGGGCAAACACCACCACCCGAAAACCGAGGCGGTTGAACCCGTAGCGCGGGAAGTAGTAGTCCCAGCCGGAAACGCGCGCGAGGTCAACAAAGTCGTACCACGAGCCGCCCCGCAAAGCCAAATAACCGCTTTTCTCATCTCGATAATTGGCCTGCCACTCAAAGACATTTCCACTCATATCCATCAGCCCTTCTTTCGTTGCCCCGGCAGGGTACATCCAGACCGGAGTTGTGCGGCCGATAGCGCTTTCATCAGTGTTGGCATACTGGGGAAGCTTTTTAAGATTTCCCAGTTCTCCAAAGGCAAAACGATCGTTCTCAGTACCGCCAGCGGCCAAAATCCACTCGGCTTCGGTGGGCAAACGGATTTCCCGGGGTTTTGGCAGCCCCTGCCGGCCTTCCTCAAGGTCATCCCAACCGGCCAGCAGCCATTGGCAATAGGCGTTGGCTTCGTACCAGCTAATACCGACCAGCGGGGCATTGGGGCGTGAAAAACCAAAACGCGGATCGCGCCAGGTACGCGGGAAGAGCACGCCCTGCTCTTTCTCCTGCTCGTTCAACCAGGCGCGGGTCAGTACGTCCCACGAACCGGACATGCGGGCAGAGTCCTGATTAAACATCGGGAAGCCTGTCCACAAAGCGGGGTTTTCAAAGTTCTCCGGTTTGAGGAAGCGGGCGTACTGGGCGTTGGTGACGGGGTAACGGGCAAGCAGGAATTGTGCCGATTGGGGATTGGGAATTGGAATAAAGGAGTACGCGCCGGGCAGGCTGTAGCCCAGTTCGTCGAGGGTATCAGCGGCGGCAACCATGATCAACGGGCTCCATTTCTCAGTTTTACCACGCTCATGCAAGATCAGCAGGCGCGTTTTTAGCTTTTCAGCCAAATCGAGCGCCTGGCTTTTACATTCCATATAAGCGCTGGCGGCCAGTTCGGCAGCAGACAGGCTCTGGTCAAGGCTCATTTTGCCATCCCGCGCAGCATTACCTTCGTCGGCGCCGGAAAGACGCAGGAGCAGGCGGCGCGCCATCAGCGGAGCTGTCAGATCGAGATAACCAATCGTCAGCAAAATGGGTTCGCGCCACCAGGAATCAGAGGCCAGATCATTTTCGATTTGGGCGGCGATTTTTTCCACATCTCGAACCACCTCTACAAAATAACGCCCAACCAGGAATTCCTGAAATGAAAGATGTATAAAACGATATAGACCACCGCGTTCTTCAAGCAATGTACCGCGTTCACGGGTTTGGGAAATCAGTTCATTTACAAAAGGGGCATAAGTTGGCTCAGCGCTTAAAATTTGGCGCAGAGAATCCTCCTCAATTTCACGACCCTGCTCCTGGCCTTGTCCATGCATGTGGTAGGCCAGGTATTGATACATTTCACGGTTCATCGCCAGGCTGCCTGCCACTCGATGTTCAATCTCGAATGAAACTTCCTGTTCGAGGTTGTAATCAGGGCGCAACATAGCATCGACTGCTTTCTGATACAGATCGGCACGCTGGTCAGGCAGACGCCTGTTATTGAAATGCACAATCAACAACATGCGCACCATCAGTGGTGAATCAACAAAAGGTTCTGCGCCATCGCCCAACCTTTCGCGGCGCTCATTCTCCAAGCGCTCGATATCGGTCAGCAAGGCCCTGGATTTTTCGCTTGCCTGGGTTGCGCTCTTTTTATAAATGGAACTGTAGGCTTGAATCACCAGGTCACGCACATTCTCAGGGTGGAGTGGCAACACGCGAATGTGCCGGAAACCACGTCCAAGTACGGCGTTGCCGCGATAGGCAGCAATCCGGCTGGTGACCAGTACACGCAGATTCTCTCGTCCAGCGGTAAGATCTTCGATGGATTGGCGGGTGCGGGCGCGTTCACCTTCATCAGGAACTTCGTCCAGACCATCGAGCAGTAAAATGACATTCTTGCCATCTCGTATCAGGGCTGAAAGAAAATCGGAACTCAAACTCAAGTGCATCTGGCGTTGAAGCAAATAATCAGAGATGAAGGTTGCCAGTGATTTATCCTTGCCATTGGCATTTTTGGGCAGATCGCGCAAGTAAGTTGCGAACAGGCTGAGCGGCACATAAATCGGAAGGGGTAATTCACTCAACCCCAATTTTTCCTGAGCCAGTTGCGGCGAACCGGCTTTGATGGCGTTTGCCAATGTCCAGGCAATGTGCTGGAGCACGGTGGTTTTGCCAGAACCAGGACCACCGGTGATGATGATCCGCTTCCCCATTGAAATAACCTGATTGAGCTTGATTTTCTCTGTGCCATGTTCTTTTTCCAGGCGCGCTTGCATTTTTTCCAGATTCATATCGCTGGCTAATTCTCCATCGGAGCTGGCTTCAGCCTGCAAGGGAACGTAGACTGTTTCAAGCGGGAGGGTTACCACCTGGCGGCCTTCCTGCTCGATACCGCGCAAGGTAATGCTACCAAAACTCTCCTGCACCCAATCCAAATAATCAATCAGTTGACTTTCCAACCCGGCTTTTTCGCTTGGTTTTTCGATGCTTGCATAATTATTGATAATATACCGGACTTCGTTGCGTGTACCCTGGATGATCACACTTTTTTTGGAATCTCGCCCTACTACAAACTGGTCAGCCTGTTGGTTTTTTTCAGTTTCTGCCGTGCGAGACTGCTTTACTACCTGAGCCAGTTCTACACCAACCCACAAAAGCGGCAGAGCCAGTCCAACAGCATAAACCAATTGGGTATATTCAGCCGGGATTTGCGCGCCAAACTGCCCTAAAACCACCACAAACAAGACAGCAAAAGCAAATGGCGGAGTGAGTTTCTTCGCCATTTCTACCAGAATGTCTTTCCAATCTTGCATGTGTCCCTCCGCGATGTTGATTCCCAAAAAGAGCGTCACTGCCTGCAATCATTATACAATGCCAGGCGAAACTATTGCGAGACCCCTGTCCAGGAGATTTCGGAACAGTACGAAAGCGTCTGAACGGCGTTTTGCCGGTTGCACTTCAAGAGACACGTTTCAGCGCCGGCCAACTGCGTGTGGTCATCTCCAATTTGCTGGCGCGCCAGGTACCGGGTGATCGGACATTGTTGAACAATAAGGGGGGATTACCGCACAATCGAGAGCTGCAAGCCTTGATCCTTGCAGATATTCTCCACCTGGCTGATGGCCGCGTCCGGCGGGAAGGCCAATCCGCTGCGTATCGACCAGGTAACGTACTGCCCGGCCGGGATTTTCTTTAATACCGGGGCGAGGGCCTCCACGCCTTTCAGCCTGGCCTCCGGGGCTTGGATTTCGGTCAGAGTCTTTTCACGGTTGGTGCCGGTCAGCACAGAAAAATACCACTGGCCGCCCTGCTGCCAACTGTAGAGCTCGTAGCCTTTCATGGAACCCTGGGAAAGGTCCGGGGTGGATGGGTGGGCGGGGGCGCAGGCCGCGAGCAGGACTGCAAAAAAGAAAGCGCAAAAGAAAAAGCGAACTCTGATCATCTTTCCAACCTTTATTGTAACGGCTCACCCGTGTCTTGGTTTGGGCATAACCATACCGAACTTATGGGTACTTTCCATCACGATTTAATACCCAAGTGAAATGCTAATCGCTGGCTCGCAAAGCGCCCTGTGGGTCCCTCGCAAGTGGTGTTTCGCGCAGCGGCCCTTGTTTCACCTCGCACACCTGCACTTGCGTTCCGGTGC
>CAIWAX010000193.1 GCA_903910795.1 uncultured Anaerolineae bacterium | reverse complement strand
GCAATTTTAGTTTGACTAAGTAGCTGGCTATCGAGCCGCAGTAGACTTATTCAACCCTTGTTTGGCAATACCTATATACTACATCAAGTCTAATGGAGCCGCCGCTCCTGTTCTTAGGCGGCGCGGCAATCTCCAATTTGGTTGGGGAGAGTGCTCACGATTTGCTAAGCAAATCGCACTGCGCGCAGACGCAAGTGTCAGTCGGGGAAATCGCCCTCCTTTGCAATGACAGTTTTCGTAAGTGGTGCCGGTGATTAGACCTCTTGCAAAAGTGATTCTGTCTGGGCAAAACGTACCGTAGTAGCGACTCACGGGCTCTGCGGATCAGTCGCTTTTGACCTCTTTTGCAGCGAAACGAACGGCTAACCCGCAGGGCGCTTCGCGAGCCGTTACTACAAGAACGTTTTTTTTAGTTACGCAAGATGTCTAATTTTTTGAAACCGCTCTAAAAATGACCGAACCGTGAGTTAGTATACGACATAATATCAATTACGTATCAATTATGCCCGCTCCAGCGCCTCAATGGCCCAGGTGGGAATTAGAATTCAGGCCGGACGCGAATAAATGTTAAAGAAAATATTTAACATATTAGTACTTTCGGTTACTGTAAGTATTTAACATTAGGGTATAATCGTCAGCAGGTCGGAAGAACGAATCATTCCCCTGATTGGGGAATTTATTATCATTCGGGCAATGATCAGGTTTAGAGGAAGATGACGAACGCAATTATATTATTTATTGAAGGGAAAAAAGCCGATCGGCCTTCTTTTGCGACGCTTATGCAGAAGAAGGATTTTACTGTTTCGAGTGTTGGCAATGGAAGTGAAGCCCTGGCTTGCCTGGTGGAGCTCAACCCGGATCTGGTTGTCGTGAATGCGGCCTCCCTGGGTTCAACGGGCGTGCGGATTTGCCAGTCTTTGCGTGAAAAGCAGGATGAACATTTGCCGATCGTTCTGATTATCGATGCTGACAAGACAGTTGAAAAGAGCGCGGCGGACGTGGTACTCAATCTGCCGTTTACGGTTCAAAAACTGGTAAACCGCATCAAACCGCTCTTACCCGGCGACAGCGCCAACATTATTCATGCCGGGCCAATCCGGCTGGATATCGAACACAGGCGGGTGAAATGCCTGAGCAAAAACGAGCGTTTGACCCCCAGGCTGGCCTTACTGCTTCAAATCTTATTGCAGCACCGCGGCGAAGTGATTGGCCGCGAAGAGCTTTTCAAGCAAGTCTGGGAAACCAATTACACTGGCGATACCCGCACGCTGGATGTGCATATTTCCTGGCTGCGGCGCTCGATTGAAACGGATCCCAGTCACCCGCGTTTTTTGCACACGGTGCGGGGTGTGGGCTACCGGATGGATGTCTGATCCCAATACATTTTCCCTGAATAGACCTCTTGTAAAAGCGACTGAAGTCGCAACTACGAGAACATTTCGCGAGTTACGCAAGAGGTCTAATATCAAAAAAGGAGCTGTCCGAGGCTGGACGGCTCCTTTTTTATTCTTGAATGATTTGTACCTGCTCGCCGGTGCTGCTGACCGCCCGGATGCAAACTTGCGAGACTGGTTTGTCTTCCGGCAAGCGGAGTGAGAGTAGAACCTCGCCAGCGCGCAACGGCTGCACCGCCTGTGCAGCGCTGTGGAAAACCTGCCCATCCCAATTCGGATCGATTTCCCAATAGGCGGGAATTTCGGGACTGGTGATTTTGAATTCGCTCAAACATCTCTCGAAGGTGAAGGCTGGTGGCTGGTTTTCGATAAGTTTGGCTGGCTCAGTGTTGAACATCGCAAAAGGCGCGCTCCCCGCCCTCAAAAGGCGTTCGCGGGTGGTATGCAGGGCGCGGAAAGTGGCATCCACCGCCAGGAAGCGCCGTCCGTGGCGCGCGGCCACCAGCGGTGTGGTGCCCGAGCCGCAAAAGGGGTCAAAGACAATATCGCCTGGATTGGAAGACGCCAGAATCACTCTTTCAAGCAGCACTTCTGGTTTCTGCGTGGGGTAACCGGTACGCTCGCTGTGCAGGCGGGCAACGACTGGAAAATACCACCAATCTTCGGGGACTTTTCCGCGCTTCAGGTCTGGCACCTTCCCGAAACCGGCCTTTTTGGAAGAGGCGAAGGTTTTTACGGTCATTTCGTTATACGGAACGCGCACCGCATCGGCGTTGAAGGTGTGCTTGGAGCCCTTGGCGTAAACCAGGATCGTATCATGCTTGCGGTTAAAAGCCGAGCGGATGGGTGAAGGCCCGTGATAGGTCCAAATGATCTCATTTAGAAAATTTTCAGCCCCCATCAGTTCATCGAGCAATAAACGCGCATAGGCATCGGCATGCCAATCCAGGTGCAAATACAGTGTGCCACCCTCCGCCAGCAGACGCACCATCAGCGCCAGGCGCTGGTACAGGAAATCGATATAAGCATCCGGATTGTCCCATTCATCAGTGTACCCGGCGGCCAACTGCCATTCGCGTGGTTTGCGTGAATCTTCGCCGCGGCCGATCCGGGCCGTGAAATGCCGGTTCGTAAAAAAAGGCGGATCCGCGTAAATTAAATGAACCCGGCCTTCGTATTCTGGCAAAAGAGCTGCCATCACGGCCAGGTTGTCTCCCATCAATAATTTGTTTTCAGGAATACTGTCCGGCCAACCGCTCGCGGCCGAATAAATGATCGAGTCCAGTTTCAGGTTCGCGGGTGGCGGGGCAGCCAGTTTCTTTCCATCCCAATTGAGGGTCGGCATGCTAAGTTGAAATTAAGCCGGATGTGCCGTAACCGTTCACAGCCAGCGTCTGGGGGTTGATTTTATCACCGGGCGCGGCCGGCAGACACCAGCGGAACAGCCATTTAGCCTCATCTGTGCGCATGTTTAAGCAGCCGCTGCTCATCGGTACGCCAAAATTGTCGTGCCAGTATGTGCCGTGGAAGGCGTGACCCTGGAATGGGCGTTCTTTGAACTGGATAAAAGAGGTCCAGGGCACACCCGGAAGCTGGTAGGCGCCAATATCCGCGGCCTGAGCCAGGTCTCCGCTGCCCATGTGCTTGGATGGCATTTTTACGCTGATGTAGAACGGGCCAGATGGAGTGCGTGTAGGGATACCATTGGCGCCAGGGTTGCTGTCTTCGCGGCCGGAGGATATGGTGGTTGTGAAAACCGGGGTATCGTACTCAAAACATGTCACTCGCTGGGTGGTGAGTGAAACCTCGATCCGTTTTTTATCCGACGGCACACCGGGGGAGATGGGGGTGATTTCTTGATCGGGGATCAGGCGCAAATGGCTGGCCGGCACCAGGTAGGGTACATTATCGAGCAGTTCATCCAGCAGGCGGTACCAGGGTTTGCCGTCGGGGCCTTCTTCAATCCCTTTGACCCAGTGAACACTGTTGTAATACAGCCGGTACAGTTTTTGCCAGTCTTTCCCCACCTTGCGATAGGTCTGGGTATAGGGAACCGTGATTTCTGCCAGTTGTCCATTTGCGCGAATGGATTGTTCCACAGGATTTAATATATTCTGGACTTTCTGCGTCCGCGCACGGTTTACATAACCGCCCCATACCCGGTACCAGACCGGGTTATAGCCGGGTGTGCCGGAGTTTACTTCCGCATAAACATTGAGTAAATCATCCAAATAGACTGTTTTTACAATCCGGCTCTTGTCGTTTGGCTCACTGTAGACAGGAATGCCTAAATCCTTTAAACCATTACTGGTGATGCGGATCATGGAACCGTCAGAAAATTGATCCCATTGAGGCATGAACGGGAACAGGGCCAGACTGCCCAACATGCCCCCGGATAGTTTTAGAAAATCACGACGAGAAATTTGATTTAACATGGAACCTATTTTACTTGAAAAATATGACCCTAAAGGGGTGAATTCCTTCAGGGTCATATTTTTAGTATTTGTAAATTATTTTCAGGCTTGTTCTGGTGCAGGGATCATGTCCTTTAGCAGGATTTCGAGCGCCATGGTGTGGCCGCAGCGTTGGTGAGTGAGGAAGAACTCACAGTCACAGTGAAAGGCGGAACCCTCAAAACTGACGTGGTGCTCATTGTTATCGCCGTGGAAAGTTACATCAAATTTGTTGAAGCGGAACCGTTTTCGGTCTTCGGCATAGCGCTTGGCTTTTTCAATCTTTCCGATCATTCCATAATCCATTTTTTACTCTCCTTTTTCAGAGAAATGAAAAAGGCACGCAGACAGGCGCGTGCCTTTAATTAGTTTGCCAACAGGGTTGTCCGATAAAAGCGCATGAATGAGTAACCTCGTTGAACAAAAGTATATGACGATTCGAGTGTGAAGTCAACACATGAAACCAGATCGTATGGCAATCATAGGATAAAAAGCAGGTTTCCAGCAGATGTTACCCTGTAGTTCGAAAATATGAAAGCCGGGCAGATCTTGGTCAAGATCTGCCCGGCGCCAGGGGTTTAGTACACCAGGGTTTTCTTATCGGTGGTGATGCGTTTGCGGAACATGTAGTACGTCCAGCCTTGGTAGACCAGGATAATCGGCACGAAGATCAGCGCAATAATGGACATGACCGTCAGGGTGTATTGTGAGGAAGACGCATTGTAGATGGTCAGGCTGTTGGCCGGGTCGGTTGTGGATAGCATGACGTTCGGGAAGGTCATGCTGAAGAAGGTGATCTGGGTCAGGACGATATTCAGCCCAACCATGATGAAGGCCCAGCCTTCCATTTTTCGGTTGATGAAATAGCCGGCAGCCAGCAAAACAGCAAGCGAAGCCAGCGGGATAAACCCGGGGTTGACAATACCGCGCGCCCAGAAGCCGGCTACATAGGTGTAGATGCCGAGCGCAATGTACAGAACAGAGGCCACAATCCACAGGGTTTTTGAAAGCTTGTTGGCGCGGGCTCGCAGTTCGCCGTCCAGCTTCAGGCTGAGGAAATTCGCGCCGTGCAGCAGGAAAACTGCCACTGTGGTCAGACCACCGAGCAAACCATAAGGGTTCAGCAGGGTGAACAGGTTACCGGTGAACATCATTTTTCCGTTGATCGGAACGCCCTGAGCCAGATTTGCGAAGGCAGTGCCAAGCAGTAAGGCGGGCAGGAATGATCCAATTGCGAGCATCCAATCAAAGGTGTTACGCCATTGGGGGGCAGCATCCTTGGAACGATATTCGAAGGAGATCCCGCGGATGATCAAACCAACCAGCAGCAGAAATAACGCCAGGTAAAAACCGCTGAACATGGTGGCGTACCAGTTGGGGAAAGCCGCAAAAGTAGCGCCGCCAGCGGTCAGGAGCCAGACTTCGTTTCCGTCCCAGGTTGGGCCAATCGCGTTGATGATGGCCCGCCGTTCAATATCCTTCTTGCCGATGAAGGGCAGCAGCATCCCCACACCGAAGTCGAAACCTTCCAGGAAGTAGAAACCAATCCAGAGAACCGCGATGAGAATGAACCAAAGGATTTGTAAAAATTGGTATGACATAATATTCCTCCGTTAATCCTGTGACCCAACGAGTGCAGGAGCGACGTCAATAGATTCTTGCATGGCGGCATCCGGCCCGGCGACGGCATATTTGCGCATCAGATACACCATCGCAACCGCCAGTGAACCGTATACCAGGGTGTAACCGACGATTGAAATCCACAAATCCAGGGCTGTCAGATTCGGGGAAACCGCATCCTGAACTTTGAGCAGACCATAAACGATCCAGGGTTGGCGGCCCATTTCAGTCAGGATCCAACCACTGGCATTTGCCATATACGGTAGGATCAGCAGCCACGGCACCCACTTCATCCATTTGGCCTTGGCGATATCACCGTGATTGATGGCCCACAGGAAGTAAGCAGACATGAGGATCATCACAAAACCGAAGGCCATCATGATGCGGAATGTCCAATAGGTCACTACCATCAACGGCACGTAGTCACCCGCGCCATATTTTGCCACTGCGGCGGGCTGGAGTTCATTTACGCCCTTGACTTCGCAAGAGAAGTTGTTGCAAGCCAGGAAACTCAAGGCATACGGGATGCGGATTGACCAGACTTCCTGTTTGCCGGAAAGATCTCCAATGGTGAGCAGGGAGAAGGAAGCAGGTTGTTCAGTTTGCCAAATTGCTTCAATGGAAGCGAGTTTCATGGGCTGTTCTACCTGCATAAATTGTCCCATGGCATGACCGGCGAAGAAGAGCATCACGCTGGCGATCAGGCCCACCAGGGCCGCCGCCGAGAAAGAACGTTTGAACAGCGCAACGTTTTGCTTGCGGATGATATGGTAAGCACTTACCGCCAGGATCAAGAAGGCTGCCATAACAAGCCCATCCGAAATGGTATGCCAGAATAAAACCCAGCCTTTGGGGTTGCCAATCAGAGAGAAGAAATTGACAAGTTCCAGTCGTCCTGAAACTTTGTTGATGATGAAGGCATCGGCGGGCGGGGCCTGCATAAAACCATTTGCCAGAAGAATGAACAAGGCCGAAAGGTTTGAACCAATGGCTGCCAACCAGATGGCCGCCAGATGTACCTTTTCAGGAACCTTGTGTTCTCCAAAAATCCAGATGCCCAGGAAGGTAGATTCAAGGAAGAAAGCCAACAAGGCTTCCACTGCCAGGGGCGCGCCGAAAATGTCGCCCACATAGCGGCTGTATTCGCTCCAGTTCATGCCAAACTGGAATTCCTGGACGATGCCGGTTACGACACCAATGGCAAAATTTATGAGGAATAATTTTCCCCAAAACTTGGCCATCTTGTGCCAGGTTTCATCCTTGGTTTGGAAATAGCGGGTCTGCATAAAGGCCACAAACCAGCCCATTCCCAGGGTAAGGGGTACAAACAACCAGTGATATACGGAGGTCAGTGCGAACTGCAAACGTGAAAGTGTTACGGTATCCATCGTCTCTCCTTACAAAAAATGGAATTTTAGAAAACAGGGATTTCTCGTTTTGTCGACAAAAACAGATAATCCCAAAAACTACGGAACTATGATTGAAGCCAGGCTGGGGGATGGGCTGGTACGCGCTTCATTTGCCAGGTCTCTAAAGTTGATGGATGCCATTTCTCGAACCATAGCTGCCTGGATGCGGCCCCATTTGGTGCGAACGTGGCAGTTCTTTTGAAAAGGACAGTCTTTTTCATCTGTTACCTGCATGCACTCAGATAGCAGCAACGGACCTTCAAAAGATTCCACGACATCTTTCAATGTGATTTCTTCGGGGAAACGGGCAAGTTGAAGACCGCCATCCCGCCCCGCAAAGGTTTTTACCAGACCGCAATTTGCCAACTGGGCAACAATACGCGGCATGAATGATTTGGGAATTAACATCTCGGTTTGAATTTCAACCGAAGACAACCGCACACCAGGATTTTGACAAGCCAGAGCCAGAATAACGCGGACAGCATAATCTGTTTGACGATTAATTTTTAGCATAGCTACCTATTAAACCTTTACTAATTAAGTAAACGTTAACTGCAATTGTAATGGTTGTGAAGTTTATCACATAATGAAAATCTTCCTGTATTGATCGTGACATTTGTCACTATTGTCCTTATTATAGGATGGAATCAATGCTATTGCAGATTTTTGTAATATTTATTAATATAAGACCGGCCTTCAAGCGTG
>CAIWAX010000192.1 GCA_903910795.1 uncultured Anaerolineae bacterium | reverse complement strand
TCCCAACAAACTGCGCGGATTTCCGAACTTTCACTGGAGTATCTGGCCCTCCAACTGCATCTTGCGCGCAATTTTAAGAAATGAAAGCCTGCCACCTCTCCTTTCCTCTCCCGGAGTTCCTTAAATAAAGCTTAAATAAAACTTAAATAAAATGAGAATGTTCAAAAAAGCATTATCCGCTTTTCCATATTTACCGCGCATCTTTGGCCTGGTGTGGAGTTCTGCGCGCGGCTGGACAATTGCATGGCTTTTCTTGCTGATCGCCCAGGGTTTTTTGCCCATGTCAGTCATCCTTCTGACCAAGAACCTGATCAATCTGCTGGTGGAAGTGATGCGCGGCCCGGTCAACTCGCAGGCTTTCACACCGGTCTTGGAATTATCAATGCTGATGGGCCTGGCCCTGATATTGGTGGCTGTGCTCTCGAGCGTCACCAACTGGGTGAAAACCAACCAATCGCTATTAATCCAGGAGCATGTGCAGGATATCATCCATACCCAATCACTGCGGCTGGATCTGGCTTTTTATGAATCGACCGAATACTATAACCAGTTGCACCGGGCCCAGATTGATGCGCTCAACCAGCCCATCGCCTTGCTGGAAAGCGTGGGGGCCCTGCTGCAAAACGGCATCACCCTGGTTTCCATGGCCGCCGTACTGTTTTCGTATGCCTGGTGGCTGGTTCCGGTGCTGCTCATCAGCACCCTGCCCGTCTTATGGGCGGTCTGGTTCTCAGTGATCAAATTTCATGAATGGCGTGTGCGCAACACCATCAATGAACGCCGTTCGCGATATTATGATTGGATCATAAGCTGGCAGTTTGCTGCCGCGGAACTCCGGCTTTTTGACCTGGGCGGGTATTTTCGAGATATTTTCACCCGCTTGTTCGGCAAGCTGCGCAACGATCAATTAGCCCTGGCGCGCCAACAAATGCTGGCCGAGGTGACAGCCGCGCTGATCAGCCTGCTGGTGATGGCCGCCACCATGTTATGGGTGATCTGGCGCAGCGTGGAGGGCCTCTTTAACCTGGGTGAACTGGCGCTCTTTTACCAGGTTTTCAGCCAGGGTCAACAGGTGATGAGTACCCTGCTGCGCACCCTGGGAGCGGGCTATCGCAGCCTGTTATTCCTGGAAGATCTGTTTGAGTTTATCGATCTGCAGCCCACGCTCAGCGACCCGGTCAATCCAGTGGATGTCCCCGCCGGGCCAGCCGAAATCCGCTTTGAAAATATCAGTTTCGGCTACCCTGACAGCCGCAAACATGCGCTGGCAGGTTTTAACCTGACCCTCCCGGCTGGAAAAATCACCGCCATCGTGGGTGAAAACGGGGCTGGGAAAAGCACGCTGCTCAAATTGTTATGCCGGTTTTACGACCCGCTGGAAGGGCAAGTCACGTTGGGAGGCATCAACCTGCGCAGCTTCTCCCAGGCCGCGTTGAGACGCCAGATCAGCGTCCTCTTCCAGGAACACATGCATTATGATGATACGGCGGCCAACAATATCGCCTTTGGCGATATTGCCTCACAGCCGGGGCGCGCAGAAATTGAACGGGCCGCGCATTCAGCGGGCGCGCACGGGCCGATCCAAAATTTGCCGAATGGCTATGAAACCCTGCTTGGAAAATGGTTTGGGGGCGCCGAATTAAGCGTGGGAGAATGGCAGCGCGTCGCACTGGCGCGGGCTTTCCTGCGTCAGGCCAGCATCATCCTGCTGGATGAGCCGACCAGCGCCATGGATTCCTGGACGGAAGTGGATTGGATGAACCGCTTTCGCAGTCTGACCGCCGGACGCACCACCTTGATCATCACCCATCGTTTTACAACCGCCATGCAGGCGGATGTGATTCACGTCATGGATCACGGCAAAATCATCGAATCGGGTACGCACGCTGAACTGCTTGAACAAAGGGGAAAATATGCCCAAAGCTGGCGAGCGCAGATGCGGGAAGCCGGGTTGTGAGCGTTTGCGTGAGCAGTTAGCGATTCTGCTTATATTCCAGAAATTTAAAAAGATCAGTATCCAGCGCCATGGTCTGGGCTTCTTGCCCGTTGGTTTTCTGAAGTTCAAAGAGGCGGCCGGTGTATTTCGTCAGCAGGTCAAAAAAACGCACCGGGTAATATAAGAATAAGCGTTTCGAATCGGGGGACAGGTGATATTTGCGCGCCAACAATGGACGGGGAATAAAAACCCGCCGGAGGGCGGCCAGCATACGGTTCACCGGCCCTGCTTGCGACCAGATGACCACCAACCCGCCTTCAACAGACTGCTTGCCAAAAATCCTGACCCGGCAGGCTTGCAGCAGGTGTTCATCAAACTCCGCTGGCTGAAGCGTCTGCCATCCATCGGACGGCAGCGGGCACCCGAGCAGTTCATCCGTCAAGCGCAGCGCGAGATAAACGGCATTCTGAATACCCCAGGCCTGCGCGCGCCGGCCAAGCACCGGCCAAGCCAGCCCCGCCCCGTATTTTTGCACCAACAGCTTGATATCGTACAATAAACGCAATTCGTTATCAAATAAATGGTTATAGGCCGCGTGGGCGCACAAATGCAGGAGCAGATCTTCGTCGCACAAAACCAGCATCTTCCGGCCGCCAACCCTGGTGCGCAGCGCCCGCTGCCAGATGCCATCCATATCGATATGGAAATGTGGCATCGGGTCAAGCAG
>CAIWAX010000191.1 GCA_903910795.1 uncultured Anaerolineae bacterium | reverse complement strand
CCGGCTGCCACCACTGCTCCGGCCGCCACTGCCGCCCCAGTCATGGCTGATTTCAGCAAGGTCACTTCCCTGAAGGATGCCGGCGGCATGGATGCCCTGATCGCCGCAGCCCAAAAGGAAGGCGAACTGAACGTCATCACCCTGCCCCGCGACTGGTGCGATTATGGTGACATGATGGATAACTTCGCCAAGAAGTACAGCATCAAGGTCAACTCGCTTAACCCCGATGGCGGCTCTGCCGATGAACTCCAGGCCATCAAGGACAACATGTCCAACAAGGGTCCGCAGGCTCCGGATGTCATCGACGTTGGCCCGGCCTTTGGCCCGCTTGCCAAGAGCCAGAACATGCTGGCCGCCTACAAGGTGGCTACCTGGGACACCATCAAGGGCACCAATGATGCCGATGGTTTCTACTATGTCGATTACAGCGGCGTGATGGTTCTCGAAGTGAACTCCGATGTCGTCAAGACCCTGCCCGCTACCTACAAAGACCTGCTCAAACCGATCTACAAGGGTCAGGTTGCGCTGGCTGGCGATCCCCGCGCCTCCAACCAGGCTGCCCAGTCCGTCTACGCTGCGGCGCTCGCCAACGGCGGCACGCTCGATAACATCCAGCCCGGCCTCGATTTCTTCGCCCAACTGAACAAGTCCGGCAACCTGCTGCCCCTGATCGCCGACTCCGGCCCGATCGCCAAGGGCGAAACCCCTATCACCTTCCAGTGGTCATGGAACGCTAACGCCAACAAGGACAACTTCAAGGGCAACCCGAACATCACCATCGTTTACCCGACCGATGTCAATTGGGGCGGTTACTATTACCAGGCCGTCAGCGCCTATGCTCCTCACCCCGCTGCCGCCCGCCTGTGGGAAGAATACCTGTACTCCGACGAAGGCCAGAGCACCTGGGTCAAGGGTTATTGCGCCCCCGCCCGCCTGGCTGACCTGAAGGCCCGCAACGTCCTGACCCCCGAACTGCTCGCCAAGCTGCCTGATCCCGCTCTGCTGGCTGCCTCTGTCGTGCCCTCCGGTGACCAGCTCACCAAGGCCCGCGCCGCTGTCAAGGATCAGTGGGACAAGATTGTTGGTCTCGATATCAAACCCGGAAACTAATATTCAACCTGTTTTTTAGATGATCTGTGTGGTCTGGGGTACCCCCCAGGCCACATCTTGCACTTTCGTGAGCTACATCAGGTATCGGTAAACCCACATGAATCCTTCCAGGCGTAACCCTCTCATCAGCATGTTATGGGATTGGATCGGCGTAGTTCCTTTCTTTGTCTTTATCACTGCTTTTCTCATTTTCCCTTCTCTGAACCTGTTTTCCGGCGCTTTCAAGGATGCCAACGGGAATTTCACGTTTACCAACCTCAACTTCTTCACTGACAGCTACGTGATCAAATCCTATATCACCAGCCTGCAGGTCAGCGTGATCACCTCCGTGGTGGGCGGTATCTTTGGGTTTATGGTGGCGTACGCCATCGTTCTGGGCCGCACACCGCGCTGGATGCGCAACATTCTGACGACTTTTTCGGGGCTGGCGGCCAATTTTGGCGGCGTACCCCTGGCCTTTTCCTTCATCGCAACCCTGGGGCGCACCGGTTTTATCACCGCCATTCTGAAAAACATTTGCTACAACGGCGCGGATGGTTCAGCGGTTTGCCCATTTAATCCGTACGATAACGGCTTTAATTTATACAGTTTATTGGGTATTGTACTGGCCTACACCTATTTCCAGTTTCCGTTGATGGTTCTGACCATCACCCCGGCCCTGCAAGGTCTCAAAAGAGACTGGCGCGAAGCCTCTGAAAACCTGGGCGCCTCCAGCACTTATTACTGGATGAATGTGGCCTTGCCCATCCTGTGGCCGTCCATCCTGGGCGCCATGATCCTGTTATTCGGCAGCGCATTTGGCGCGTTTGCCACCGCCCAGGCCCTGACGGGCGGCAGCCTGGCACTGGTCACCATCCTGATCGGCCAGCAAATCCGCGGGGATGTGCTCGGTAATCCCAACGAAGGTTACGCCCTGGCCCTGGGTATGGTGGTTATCATGGCTTTTACAATCGCGGGCTACACCCTTCTGAAACGCCGCACGGCAAGGTGGTTAAAAGTATGAAAAAACTGTTTAAGATCGATGTGTGGGCCTGGTTCTGGGGCATTCTGGCGCTGCTGTATTTCTTTTTGCCGATGTATGGCACGCTGGACTTCTCCCTGCGTATGCAAAAAGGCCAGATCAGCTTTCTGGCCTATCAGACCGTGCTGGCCGACCCGCAGTTCATGGAGAGCTTCCGTTACTCAGTCATCATGGGCCTGATCAGCGTGAGCCTCAGTGTGATACTTTTTGTGCCCACCGTTTACTGGATTTATCTCAAACTCCCCAACTTACGGCCTGTCATGGAAGCCATTACCCTGCTGCCTTTTATCATTCCAGTGATCGTGTATGTCTTTGGCCTGATCCGCACCTTCAGCGGCCCACCTTTTGAGTTGACCCTGACACCCTTCAAAACGGATATCCTGATCACCGCCGGGTACATCGTGCTCTCCATGCCGTTCATGTTCCGGGCCATTGATGTGGGTATGCGCGCCATCGATGTGCGTACACTGACCGAGGCCGCCCAAAGCCTGGGCTCAAACTGGTTTCAGGTCCTGTTCGATGTGATTTTCCCCAATCTGCGGGTTGCCATATTGAGCGGCGCACTGATCAGCTTCGCGCTGGTGATGGGCGAACTGATCCTGGGCGATTTTCTGGTGCGCCCGGCCCTGGGCCCTTACATGGTACTGGTTGGCCGCGACCATGCCTATGAGCCGGCGGCCCTTGCCATTATCAGTTACGCGCTGACATGGGTCTGCCTGGGGCTGATCATGTATTTCAGCCGTGGAAAAAATACCCAGCAGCTCACCGGACGCTAAAAATCCCCCGGAGGAAACAAAATGTCCTTTCTCAAACTCACCAACGTTTACAAATTATTCACGGAAATCCCGGCGGTGGAAGATTTCAACCTCGAGGCCGAACAGGGCGAATTCATATCTTTCCTTGGCCCCAGCGGCTGCGGCAAAACCACCACGCTACGCATGGTTGCCGGCTTTGAAATGCCCAGTTCCGGGCAAATCACCATTTCAGGCAAAGATTTGACGTATGTTCCGCCGAACAAGCGCAATGTGGGCATGGTCTTTCAATCCTATGCCTTGTTCCCAAACATGACCGTGGCCGAAAATATTGGCTACGGGCTGAAAGCCTCCGGCAAACCCAAAGCAGAAATTAAACAACGCGTGGAGGAAATGCTGGAACTGATCCACCTGGGCAACCTCGGCGCACGCTTTCCATCCCAGCTATCGGGTGGGCAGCAACAGCGCGTGGCCCTGGCACGCGCCCTGGCGATCCGCCCACAGGTACTGCTGCTCGACGAGCCGCTTTCGGCCCTGGATGCCAAGATCCGCGTGGAACTGCGTCAGGAGATCCGGCGCATCCAACAGCAACTGGGCATCACCACCATTTATGTTACCCACGATCAGGAAGAAGCGCTTTCCCTGTCCGACCGGGTGGTGGTCATGAGCCAGGGACGCATTGAACAGGTTGGCACACCCGCCGAAATTTACACCACACCGTCCACCGAGTTTGTCGCCAGGTTTGTAGGTCAGATCAACCTGCTGCCAATCCATGTCGTTGACCAGCCTGCCGGACTGGTAAAAGTAGGCCAGCAGCCTGTACGCACCAGCCGGTCAGTCAACTACAGCGATGAGAAGGCGCTGCGTCTGGCCATTCGCCCGGAAGAATTGAACCCCGGTCACCGCGAAGATGCCAACAACCTGACCGGCGTTGTCGAAACTGTCACCTATCTTGGTTCGATCGTGCGTATTCGCGTGTTGATCGAGGGTAATTCAGTCTTGATGGATTTGTTCAATGAAAGAAGACTCAGACTCCCGGCCGTGGGCGAATCTTTTGAACTGAACTTCGATACTGACGCCTGCTGGTTGTTATAATAATTTCAATACTGAACTTACCCACAGGGCGCATGTGGGTACTTTCCATCACCTATCAAATCAAGGAATCCAAAAATCCATGACAGACCAGAGCCTCAACCCAAACCAGAAAGACAAACTGCTGTTCACCCCTGGCCCGCTGACCACCAGTGAAACCGTCAAGCAGGCCATGCTGCGCGATCTTGGCTCGCGCGATACCGAATTCATACACGCCGTCTGGGAAGTGCGGCACCGGCTGGTGAAGCTGAGCGGAGCCAGCGAAGCGGATTACACGGCCATCATCATTCAAGGCAGCGGCACCTTCGGCGTAGAATCGGTCATCGGCTCCACCATCCCGCCAAACGGCAAACTGTTGGTGGTGATCAACGGCGCCTACGGCCGCCGCATCGCCCAAATCGCCTCGGTTCTCAAAATCGATCATACCGAGCTTGTTTTCGCTGAAAACCAGGCGCCCACCCCCGAAGCGGTGCGGGCCGCCCTGGCCGCCGACCCACACATCACAGACGTGGCCGTCATCCACTGCGAAACCACCACCGGTATCATTAACCCGGTCGAGGCCATCGGCGCCGTGGTGAAAGAATTTGACTGTTGCTATATTGTGGATGCCATGAGCAGCTTTGGGGCCGTGCCGCTGGATATGCAGGCCGCCAATATCGATTTTCTGGTTTCTTCAGCCAACAAGTGCATCGAGGGCGTACCCGGCTTTTCCTTTGCCATCGCCCGGCGTCTGACCCTGGCCGCCTCGCGCGGCTTTGCCCGCAGCCTGAGCCTGGATTTGCTGGCCCAGTGGGAAGGGCTGGAAGAAACCGGCCAATTCCGCTTTACACCGCCCACCCACGCCATCCTGGCTTACTATCAGGCTCTGCAAGAGTTGGAAGCCGAGGGCGGGATCGAGGCGCGCGGCGCGCGCTATCGTTCCAATTACGAAACCTGCCTGGCGGGCATGCAGCAGCTTGGTTTCAAACCCTATCTCGACCCGCAAAACCGCGGTTATATCATCACGTCCTTCCACTATCCCGATCACCCAAACTTTAATTTCAAGAAGTTTTATGAAAACCTGAGCGATAAAGGCTACGTGATCTACCCCGGCAAATTAAGCAAAGTCAATTGCTTCCGCATTGGGCATGTTGGACGGATCGGCCCCGCAGATGTGAACGGGCTGCTGGTAGCCATCCGCAGCGCACTGGCCGAAATGCAAATCACGCTATCCTGATTGGGAAGGAGCACATAAACCCATGGATTTTTATTTTCAACGACAATACCGCGGCCCGCTCAAGGCCGTAATCCTGGATTGGGCCGGCACCACGGTGGATTATGGTTCATTTGCCCCGGTGGCGGTTTTCTTAAAGCTCTTTGAAAAAGAAGGCGTGCAAATCAGCGCGGATGATGTCCGTTCGGGCATGGGGCTGATGAAAAAAGACCATCTGCGCACCATCCTGAGCCGCCCAATCGTGGCCCAAACCTGGCGCGAAACGCATCACGGCGCAGACGCACAGGCAAGCGACATTAACCGCCTGTTTGAGCAATTCGTGCCCATGCAACTGGCCAGCGTTCGTGATTACGCCGAACCCATCCCTGGCTTGCTGGGAAGCATCGAAGACCTGCGCGAGCGCGGTATGAAAATCGGCAGCACCACGGGTTACATCCAGTCGATGATGGCTGAACTGGGGCCCGAAGCGGCCAGGAACGGTTATACTCCCGATAGCATTGTCTGCCCGGACGAAGTACCTGCCGGGCGGCCCTTCCCCTGGATGTGCTATGAAAACGCCGCGCGTCTGGGTGTCTACCCCATGCAGGCCATGCTCAAGGTGGGCGATTCGCTGCCCGACATTGAAGAAGGCTTGAACGCTGGCATGTGGAGCGTGGGACTGGCGCTGACCGGCAACCTGCTTGGATTGGTTGAAAGCGAAGTGAAAGCCCTACCCCCAGCGCAACTGGACGCCGAGCGCGAACGGATCACGACGACACTCTACCAGGCCGGTGCGCACCTGGTCATTGACGGCATCTGGGATTTGCCACGCGCCGTGGTTGAGATCGGCAGGCGCCTGGCCGCCGGTGAGCGCCCGTAACGGCTGCCCGTTGAATGACACCTCGCAGGACGATACTGAACTCATGGGTACTTTCCATTGCGCGCAGATCATACACGGGAGAACTGAAACTATGCAAACAACTTCACATGGTCTCGCCATCTTCGACCTGGATTTCACATTGCTGGAAGGAGATATTGAAGCCATGTGGAGTGATTTTATGTTCGGCCAGAGTCTGGTCGGGCAAGACTTTGTAGAGCGCATGCGCGAGTATTACAAAGATTATGACCTGGGCCGCCTGGATATTTATGACTACGAGGCGTATTTGCTGCGACCGCTGATCAAGTTATCCGCAGCGGAGCTGCAGGGTTTATTGGGGGAATTCCTGAAGAGGGTGCGCCTGGCCCTGCGGCCAAAAATGCTGCGCCAGATGGATCGTCACCGCGCCGGGGGTCACACCCTGCTGCTGATCACCGCCGCGAACGACTTTCTGGCCGCGCCGGTAGCCGAACTGCTGGGCTTTGACGACCACATTTGCACCAATATCAAACGCAGCGAAGGCCAGATCACTACCGAGTTGGAGGGCGTCCCGGCCATCGGGGATGGCAAAGCCAGTCGTTTGAGGCAGTGGCTGTCAGAAACCGGCCACAGCCTCACCGAAAGCTGGGGCTACGGCGATTCCGTCAACGACATCCCCCTCTTGAGCCTGCTTAAGCACCCGGTGGCCGTCAAACCCGACCCAATCCTGGAGGCATACGCCAGGGAGCACAGCTGGAAGATCATCAGCCTGTAAGGCAACGTTCTTGTAGTAACGGCTCACGGCCCTGCGGGTTAAGCGACTAAAGTCAGGATTACTTCTTGCGAGTGTCTTCCTTGAAGACTGTTGTCAATACCACGCTGACAACTGACACCACAATGCCGCCCAGCAGGGCCGGGAGAAAGCCATCCACGGTGAAGCCGGCGTGAAAAGTCGAACCGAGCACACCCGCCAGCCAGAACAGGAGGGTGTTGATCAACAGTGTAAACAGGCCCAGGGTCAGGATGATCAACGGGCAGGTCAGAAACTTGAGCAGCGGGCGCAGGAAGGCGTTCAGCAGGCCAAAGATCAGCGCCAGGATCAGAATCGAAACCCAGTTGGAAGATTGAACGTGGATGCCAGGCACGAATGCAACGGCGGCATACAGGGCGACTGCATTAATAAACCAGCGTAAAAAGAATCGGGACATTTTTAAACTCCAATTTCAGACATACGTAACTTACATTTGCCCTATGGGTGGGTACTTTCCATTGCATACTTCCGAAATCTCGCCGTTCTTTGGCGTTTCGGAAGTATGCTGGATGGTGAGCAAATTCACTTGATATACGCGTTGGGGGGTTAGAGGGTTGCAGGTGTGGCGTTTTCCATCCAGACCAGGGTGCGCGCAGGGCTGAAGCCGGCAGCGCGAATGGCATCGTCCAGTGGCCCGCAGGGGTATTCAAACATCAGGTTGTGCGGATACAGCAAACGGCTTCGCGCGTGTAAGAGCATGGCGGTAACGGCCCGCGCATCCGGCATGACCGGCAAGGCGGCCCAAAGCTGACCCGGCTGGTAAGCGGCGTGTTGGAAGCCAATCATCCCCATCAGCGTGCCATCTTGCTGGGCTGACCACTGGGAGATGCTGGTATCGGTCATCAGCCGGTACAGGAATTTCAGAATGCCAGGCTGGAAAATGTTCCAGGTCTGAGGGCGGTACCAATCCAATTC
This sequence comes from uncultured Anaerolineae bacterium, assembly GCA_903910795.1. Taxonomy (GTDB): domain Bacteria; phylum Chloroflexota; class Anaerolineae; order Anaerolineales; family Villigracilaceae; genus UBA5195. Next base: position 20,578 of record CAIWAX010000191.1, on the reverse strand, counting down.
CGGTGGGTAAGCCCGGGCAAACCAGGCGCTGTGGATGACCCAATCACGCGGGCTGGGCGGTATGATCTGCAGGCCGGAGGGCAGGCTGGTGTTCGGTTTGATGCCGGACTGCACCTGCCAGGAAGTGCGCCTGGCGCGTTCAACGAAGCCCAGGTTCTGGTAAAGTTGAATGGCACCCGGGTTGTCATCGCGGACATGCAGCCAGACAGATGTGGCATGCCGCTCCTGCGCGCGCCGAATAGCAGTCTCAGTCAAGTGACCGGCGATGCCCTGGCGGCGGTAATCGGGATGAGTGGCCACGTTGGCGACCAGGAAAATCTTCTTCTTGCCGCTGTTGAAGGGGATCAGGCTGACATTGCCCACCACCCGGCCGCGGCTTTCCCACACAAAACCGGTCAACGGCAGTGAGACCGTCTCAATGACGCGCGGCGCCCAGTTAAGGAAGCTGGAATCGTAACCGCTGCGACGCATCTGGTCGATGTAACTGCGGCCCTCGGGGTCCAGGGTGGATGAGAAACAAATCTCGATCAAATCGGCCACAGCGGGCAGATCGCGCAGCAGGTTGAGCGGGCGCATGCGCCCGGCCGAAGAGGTGTTGACGGAGATGGTGGCGGCGGTCATTCAGGCAATTATATTCTTTTTCTCATTTTTAGACTTTCTGGTTTTGCCATACCTGCCCGGTCACAAACCAGCGGGGCATTCTATTAGAGGCCCAGATAAGCCGCGCGAACGTGCGGATCCTTCAATAACTGCCGGGCAGGGCCCTCCAATTCAATTTTCCCTTCGGATAACACAAATCCATAATCGCTGATCGCGAGCGCCATTTGCACATTTTGCTCTACCAGCAGGATGGTGATCTCAAGGTCGTGCAGTTTCTTTAGATTCTCGAAGAGATGCAAAACAAGCACTGGCGCCAGGCCCAGGGAGAGTTCATCGATCAAGAGGACTTTGGGGTTAGCCATCACGCCGCGCGCCACAGCCAGCATCTGTTGCTCGCCACCGCTCAGGGTGCCAGCCTTCTGACCCTGGCGCTCTTTCAGGCGCGGAAACATATCAAAAATCCGCTCAAGATTGTCTTTCATCAGCGCGCGTGCGCGCGGGTTGCCCGCCCCCATCTCCAGGTTTTCATAAACACTCATATCTGTAAAAAGCTGCCGCCCCTCGGGAACCAGCACCAACCCCATGCCGGCTCTGGTATAAGCGGGCAAATGGCTGACATCCTGACCTTCAAACCAGACTGAGCCTTTCCAGGGTTGGATTTGACCGATGATGGTTTTCAGCAGAGTTGTCTTGCCAACACCGTTGCCCCCCACCAGGCAATTCATCTTACCCGCGACCAGGTTGATAGACGCGCCCCACAGGATCTGGATATCTCCGTAACCCGAAGTAACCTCTCTTACTTCCAGAATGCCCATGTCTACGCCTCCCCGAGCAGTTTTTCGGCCATGCGAGGATCCCCCAGATAAGCCTCGATCACCTGTGGGTCATTGGCAATTTCTTTGGGCATGCCATCCGCGATCTTTTTGCCGTAATCCAGCACAATGATGCGGTCAGAAATGTTCATCATGGCTTTCATCAGATGCTCGATCATAAAAATGGTGATACCCTGCGCGCGGATTTTGTGAACAGTTTGGATCATCCCATCAATCTCGGATGGATTGAGGCCAGCCAGCACTTCATCCAGGAGGAGCAGATAAGGATGCGCAGCCAGCGCCCGCGCCATTTCCAGGCGCTTCTTCTGCGCAATGTTCAGGCTGCCCGCCAGTTGATCGGCGCGGATGTACAGCCCAACAGACTCCAACACATCATCGGCAACGCCGCGCGCTTTGCTCAAGCTGAGATTTTCCCGCCCAAAACAGGCCCCCACCATGACATTTTCGCGGACGGTTAATTCATTCAAGGGGCGCACGATCTGATGCGCCCGCGCCATACCCATGTGGGCCAGGTCATAAGGTTTCAAGCGGGTTACATCACGATTCTTGAAAACGATCGAACCGGCATCCGGATGGTAAACGCCGTTGATGACATTAAACAAAGTAGTTTTGCCCGCACCGTTCGGGCCAATCAACCCGAGAATTTGTCCCTCGTGAATATCAAAGCTCACCTGGGTCAGGGCCTGCAGCCCTCCAAAGTGTTTTGTCAGGTTTTGAACAGAAAGCAAAACTGTCATACCAGCACCCTTTTGAGCGCGGGAAAATGTTTTCGCAGCCAGCCCACCGCCCCGGCGGGAATGAAAAGTACGATCACCAGCAGCAGCATTCCGGCAACCGAAAGCTGTATATTTTTAAAAATGGGACTTGTCAACAGGAAATTCCGCATCCCTTCATACCCGACGGCCCCCAGGATCGGGCCCAGCACACTGCCCTGCCCGCCCAACATCACGATCACAAGCATCTCTATTGAATAATCCAGCCGAAAGGCATCTCCCGGTTCGATATTGCCATTTTTGAAGAAAAACAAGGTTCCAATCATGCCGGGCAAAATAGCCGAGAGTACAAGGGCCCAGGTCTTGGCATTGGGGGTGACCACGCCCATCACCTCGGCGGCATCCTCATTTTCGCGGATAGCCATCAAACCGAGGCCGAATTTGCTGTTTTTGATCGCAAAATTCAAGAAGATAACCGCCAGCGCCATGACCAGCAGCACATAATACGTCATCCACAAAGCATTCGCAGCGCCCCCATAGCCATCGTACACCTTGAAATTAAGGGTCATTCCGACCGGCCCGCCAAACGGGTCAAAATTATTGACGAAGGCGCGCACAGCTTCGTTGATGCCAATCGTGGCGAGGGCAAAGTAGGCCCCGCGCAGCCTCAGGATGGCCTTCCCCAACAGGAAAGCCAGAAGCGCGGAGGAGAGGCCGCCTGCCAGGACGGCGCTCCACAGGGGCCAATTTTGCGCGCTGATCAGATATAAACCTGTGTAGCCTCCCAATCCAAAGAAAACAATATGTCCGAAACTGACATAGCCTGTATAGCCCAGCAGGATATTGAGACTGGCAGCCAATACCACCACCTGAAGAATGATATAGATCGTCTCGCGCTGGGAGGCGCTGCGGCTGATGAGCGGCCCAATGCCCAGCAGCAGCACCGCCAGGATGCTGACCCACAAGGCAGGTGTCAGGAGTCCGAAATTCTTTAATTGCTTCATTCCTTTGCTCCAAACAGGCCCTTGGGCCGGACAAGCAGGATCACAACAAAGAGTAAGAACTCCAGGACAGGCACCCAACTGTTTGGTAAAACGATTGGGATCAAGCCTTCCAGAACGCCCAAAATCAGGCCGCCAAACAATGACCCGATCGGGTTTCCCAGTCCACCCAGCACCACGATCACAAAGCTCTTCAACTGGTAAACGTTTCCGGCCAGGATAGTGAATGGGAAAAACGTGGCGATCAACCCACCGGCCAGGGCCGCCAGCAGCGTCCCCAATCCAAAACTTTGCGCCAGGACGCGGGAAGAAGGGATGCCCATCAGTTCGGCAGCCTCCCGGTTATTGGCAACAGCCCGGATATTTTTACCGGGGCGCGTGCGGTACAGAAACAGGTACAGGCTGCCTGTGACCAAAGTTGCCACCCCGGCCGCGATCAGGCGCGTGACTTGCACGGTCAAATCGCCGTATCCGATGGCGCCCAAATTAAAATCCACGTTGCGGGGCGTGGTGCTGAAGGCCGCCGTGCCCAAACCGATCATGATCATATTGACAGCATAGGTCGCCAGGAGCGTAGAAAGGGGCGGCGCAGATAGCACGCGATGAATGGCGATGTAATAAATGGCAACACCGCCTATGAATCCAATCGCGGCGACCAGGATCAAGGCAATATAAGGATTTAATCCAAAGACCGTGAACAGGAGATAAACACCAAACATGCCGAGCGCCAGGAGCGGCGCATGCGCCAGGTTGATGACATCCATGACCCCCCAGATCAGGCTTAAACCCATCGCGGCAATTCCATATACAAAACCAGTCAGAAGGCCGTCGATCAGGGAAACGATGAAAAGATTCGCCATAAAGCTGCTCCCAGGCTGCTGAAAATCTTGAGGCAAAGTCCCGGCCAACACTTACGCGCCAGCAGAGACTTTGCACCCACAGGGCACGTGTCAGGAATTATGGAAGGGGATACAACGCAGGAGCGGTGGCGCCTTCAGCCGGCCAGACGATCTGTTTCGCCAGGGCCGCGCTGCCCGCGCTTTTTTGCCATTGCACGTAAACCATTTCATGGCCGATTTGAAGGCCATGCTTCGCGGCGCTGGTATCGAATTTGAGGTGGCCGTAGAAAGTGAGCATATCCATGCCATCCAGCGCCTTGGCAATCAGCGCGGTATCCAGTGAGCCGGCGGTTTCAATCGCTTTTTGCAGGATCAAACCCGCCACATACCCACCAGCCGAATGATATGTGGGATCTTCCTTATAGGCTGCTTTATAGCTGCTGGTGAAATTAGCCCCGCTGGTACCATACCACGCCAGGCTGGCCTTCTGGGCGGCATCCTGCGTAAAGTTAACCTGCGGTTCCCATTGGCTGGGGCCGACAACACCCAGGGCCGCGCCGCCTAATTGGGAGAATTGATCTTCTGGGGGAGCAACCAGCAAGACTTCATACTTGACCCCTATCTTCTTCTCGGAGAGTTGTTTGGCAAAGGTGCTGCCGTCCTGGAAGTGGCCGCCCCCCATGACGGCATCCGGCGCGGCAGATTGGATCTTGTTGATCAGCGCTGAAAAGTCGGTTGTAGCGGGATCGTAGCCTTCGAAAAGCACGACAGTATACCCTTTACTTTGCGCATAAGCTTTCAGGGCATTGACCACACCCGTTGAAAAGCTGTCGGTCGAATAGGCGATGGCAATTTTTTTGGCAGCCGGATCGGTTTTCGCCAATAAATCCAGGGCGCCCGTCAGGTAACGGCTGGCGGGTGTATAGGCCTGGTAGACCAGGGTATAACCCTTTTGATAAGTAGTGTCGTCCGCCGCGCCGGTTGTGATCATGATTTTGTTATATTGTTGGGCGATCACAGCCGCGGCCGCCGCCAAGCCGCTGGAGTAGGGACTGATCAAAAAGTCAGCGTTGTCTTCGGTTGCCAGCTTGGTATAAAGCTGCTGCACCCGGTCTTTATTGGATTCGTCATCGTAGGTTTGCAGCTTGATCGTTACAGCGCTTCCATCGGCCAGCTTGATCCCGCCAGCGGCATTGACCTGATCCATCCACAGTTTCAGACCGTTATACTGCCGGGTTGACTCCACGTTCAACGAGCCAGTCTGGGAAGAAGTAAACCCGATGGTGATGGCTTTCGCGCTCGCTTGAGGTACGGCTGGGGACTGGGGTGCGCCAGCAGGTGGCGCCGCTTGTGGTGCACAAGCGGTAACTGTCAACACTACCAGAACAAGGAAAGTTATCCATTTAAAGAATGACCTTTTCATCATGCTCCTCCATCAGGCTGAATTGAGTATAGCGTTATACGGCAGTTATGGGATATAAAAAATGCTGAACAACTTTGCTGACATGTTCCGCACCATTTATTTATTGTAACTTATTTTGGTAATACCGCATAACTTGCTTCTTCTAATTCTTTCGGGACGCCGACGAACACGGAAAAAGCTAAAATATTAAGGTCACCCGCAGGGCGTCCGAGTCGGAATGGTTTTTCGCTACTGGTTTAGCGGTAAAGGTTTTCAGGCCACACTTGTGACGACACTAGAAAATAGCAATTTATGCGGTATTGCTCATTTTTTATTTTCTGATAAAAGACCCAGCAATTTTCAATCAGGGCTTTCTTAAAGTCCAAACAATTGTCATCGCGATATCATCCCGCAGGTTCTTAGCGAGAGGAGCGTGCTCTCCCCGCTAAGAACCTGCGAGGCGAATAAGCCCGACGTGGCGAACTCCCCCACTATTTGGGTATCCCTGCTCCCGATGAGGAGATTGCCACGCTCACTGGAGAGCGCTCGCTCGCTTTGACATGGCTGATCAGTTACTTTATTTTTCAGCGATGGTGATGGTTTGAATCTTTGATCCATCGCACGCTGAAAGCCAAAATGCGTATACAATAGACTCATACGCAATTCTTACAGCATTCTTTCAAATAGAAAACGCAGCCTTTGCTATAATCCGAACGTTCGAACTATGGAATAATCCCCGAATTAGATTGGGATCGAAAGGACTGACGACTATGATGCGATTTGACCGCTTTACCGAACGCGCGCAAGAAGCTGCCCAGCGTGCCGCCGAAATTATCCAACGTTATGGGCACAACCAGATTGATACCGAGCATATCCTGCTGGCGCTGATCGAACAGCCCGGCGGTGTTATCCCCCAAATCCTTGAGCTGCTTAACGTCAACCCCACGGCCCTCTCGGACCGGCTGGATGCAGCCCTGCGTGCCACCCCCAAGGCCAACATTTTCGGCGGCGGGGCCGGGCAGATTTTTATCACCCCGCGCGTGAAACGGATTATCGATCTGGCAAATGAAGAAGCCAACCGCCTGAAGGATGAATACATCTCCACCGAACACATCTTCCTGGCAATTTTAACCGAGCGCAATACACCCGCCGCGCGCATACTGGAAAGCGCCGGGATCACCCGCGACCGGGTTTTTGACACCATCACACAAATCCGCGGCGGGCAGCGCGTCACCGACCCGCAGGCGGAAACAAAATACCGCACGCTGGAGAAATACTCGCGCGACCTGACCCAACTGGCCCGCGAGGGCAAGCTCGACCCGGTCATCGGCCGCGACAAAGAAATCCTGCGCCTGATCCAGATCCTCTCGCGCCGCACCAAAAACAACCCGGTGCTGATCGGCGAGGCCGGCGTGGGCAAGACCGCCATTGTGGAAGGCCTGGCCCAGAAGATCGCTGACAATGATGTGCCAGAAATCCTGACTGGCAAGAAGGTTGTCTCGCTCGATCTTGGCTCGCTGATCGCGGGCAGCCGCTTCCGCGGCGAATTTGAAGAACGCTTGAAAGCCGTCATGGAAGAAGTGCAGCGCTCACAGGGCGACATCATCATGATGATCGACGAACTGCATACCGTGGTGGGCGCGGGCGCGGCGCAAGGCGCCATGGATGCCTCCAACATGCTCAAACCCGCCCTGGCGCGCGGCGAATTGCAGTGCATCGGCGCTACCACACTGGATGAGTTTCATAAGTACATTGAAAAAGATTCCGCACTCGAGCGCCGCTTTGCCCCCATTTACGTGGAAGAACCAACGGTTGATGATGCCATCAAGATGTTGAAGGGCCTGCGCGACCGCTACGAAGCCCATCACAAAGTGCGCTACTCCGATGAAGCCCTGGTGGCCGCCGTCAAACTGTCTGACCGCTATGTCACCGACCGGCACCTGCCCGACAAGGCCATTGACCTGATGGATGAGGCCGCCGCGAAACTGCGGGTGGCGCTGTATTCCATGCCGCCCGAACTCAAGGATATGAAGAAAGATATCGACCGTATCACCGCTGAGGAAGAGCAGGCCGGTCTGGCCCGCGATTACGAGCGCGCCGCCCAGAAGAAGGTTGATCGTCTGCGCCTGCAAAGTGAATACAACGAAAAACGCGACAAATGGGAAGCTGAAAACCATATCGATGAAGTTGTGGATGTCAATGACATCGCCGATGTGGTGCACCAGTGGACCGGCATCCCGCTCAGCCAGATGATGGAAACCGAAGCCACCAAGTTGCTGCAAATGGAAGCGCGCCTGCACGAACGCATTATCGGACAGGACGAAGCCATCCACGCCATTTCGGATGCCATCCGCCGGGCGCGTTCCGGTCTGAAGGATCCGCGCCGCCCGATCGGTTCATTCATCTTTATCGGCCCCAGCGGCGTCGGCAAGACCGAGCTGGCCAAGGCCCTGGCGGGTTTCATGTTTGACGATGAAGATTCGCTGGTGCGCATCGATATGTCCGAGTACCGCGAGCAGCACACCGTCAGCCGCCTGTTTGGCGCGCCTCCCGGTTATGTCGGCTACGAAGAAGGCGGCCAACTGACCGAGGCCGTCCGCCGCCGGCCCTACCGCGTGCTGCTGTTCGATGAAATTGAAAAGGCGCATCCGGAAGTCTGGAACGCGCTGCTGCAAATTTTGGATGACGGCCGCATGACTGATGGTCAGGGCAATGTCGTTGATTTCCGCAACACAGTGTTGATCATGACCAGCAACCTGGGCACAGAGTACGTCCGCAAGGGCGGCACCCTGGGCTTCTTACAGCAAAAATCCAATGACGAAGAACGCGAGTCCCACGAGAAGATCGAAAAAGCCCTCAAGGGCGCCTTCCGGCCGGAATTCCTGAACCGCATCGACGATGTGATTATGTTCTCGCCGCTGACGGTGGAGCAGATGGAAAATATTGTGGACCTGCAGTTGAAGGAAGTTCAGGATCGTCTGAACGAGTACAACATCAAGGTTGAGCTGACCCCCGCGGCGCGTACCTGGCTGGCCAAGCAAGGTTACGACCCGGCCTTTGGCGCCCGCCCGCTGCGCCGGGCCATCCAGAAATTTGTGGAGAGCCCGCTGTCTGTCGAGCTGCTGGGCGGCAAATTCCCCGTAGGAACCGGCGGCACCGTCAAGGTGGATGTCGCCGAAGACAAGATCGTCTTCGCATAAAATCAAAACTCCCGAACGCCAAAAAGCGGCATTCGGGAGTTTTTTTCAACCAGCCTGCTGAATTTCGCTGCCTTACAGTGGAATTCAGCAGGTCTTATGGAATAATCACGGTGTTTGATTGGGGTGGAATAATCCCGTATGGAATAAGCCCGGTCCTTGATTGGGATGGATAAATCCCGGTAATTGTTTTGGGGGCTATTCCGCAGATGGTGACGCTCGTTACAGCGGTGAAATTCGAGACGCCCACCGAATTGAAGGGCTGGATAATGTACGTCAATAAGTACTGGGTTTTGGCAGACGGTGTTTTGTGATCGATATATCCGCCGCCGTAGACAATGGCGATATTATCGTCAGTGCGGTTGACAGAGAAAGTGCTATCAGTCGTAGACGGGCTCCAACCGAGTTCCACGCCTTGGGATAATCCTGCATCCTGATTTGGAATGTTTTTGGAAGTGTCACAAATGTATTTATCGCGGGCGACAGCCAGGCTGGCCCCGGCCGGCAAGGGCGCGGCTTTGATCACCTGTAAAGAGTTGGCGCTGGCAAAATGCTTGACGCTGGACAACGGCACCCAGCAGGTCTGGACGATGTTCGGCGCCAGGGTCAACACGTTCAACCACTTGGCGTCATCGCTGTGGCCCTGCACCTGGGTGCTCTGCCCGATGGAGAAATTAGCCACCATGTAATAGTTTTTGGCCGGACCCATATAACAGGCTACATTCGATGAAAAGGTAACGGTGGGGAAATACGGCACCTCGGGTGCGGCAGTCGCGGTCGGGGCGGATGCGGCCGTGCTGGTTGAAGCGGGCGTGGCCGTGGCAACCGGGCCTGGCGTGGCGCTGGCTGGTAACGACAAGGCGGTGGCGGTGGCTTTAGCCACTTGTGGAGCTCTCGTTTGGACGGGGGCGGATGATGGAGAGGCGGAACTGCAAGCAGAAATCAGGATGGCGATCAATGCAAAAATAATCAGGGATTTTTTCATAGTATCTCTCGTTTTATTACCCACAGATGGTGACGCTGACAGAGGCGCTGACTTTCGCCAGGCCGACCGCGTTGAAGGCCTGAATGTCATAGGTCAGGGTATAGGCCTTCTTGGAACCAGGGGTGTCGTGATCGATGTATTCGTGGTCGTAGACTGTGGTCAGATTCTTGCCGTTGCGATAAATAATGAAGCCCGTGCCTTCGGCATAGGGCGTCCAATCAATCACCACCGCGCCGTTACTCTTGTTGACGCCGCAAATGGGGCGCTGGCGAGCGATTGCCCGGGTGGCGCCGGTCGGCAGGGGCGCGGCTGTCACGACCCGCAAATCAGGCGCATTCGCAACACCTTTAACGCTTTCGACCGGCACCCAACAGGTGAATGGTTTGTTTGGCGCCTGAGTCATGACGTTCAGCCAATTGCCATCATCGCTGCGGCCCTGCACCTGGGTGGTTTTCCCAGCAGAATAGGTGATCACAGAATAATAGTTCTTATCCGGGCCCATGCGGCAAACGGTGTTCGCGGAAAAAGTTACATCGGGGAATAGCGAGACAGCCGGGGTGGCAGTGGCCGTGGGCGCTGGCGTGGCGCTGGGCGGCAGCGGTGACGGAATGGCGGTGGCCGTGGGCGGGATGGCGGTGGCCGTGGGTTCCACAACCTGGGTGCGGGCTGGCGCCGTTGCAGGCGCACTCGCGCTGCAAGCTGAGATCAGAACAGCGATCAATGCAAAAATAATCAGGGATTTTTTCATGGAGTTTCTCTTTCTATTCCAAACAATTTTATGAAAAGTACCCACCCACAGGGCAAGTGTAAGTTCAGTGTTGTATATCTTCATTCTATCAACAAAGTATGTAGAAACTATAGAGAAATTACACGACAAATGCGACAAAAAAGCAATAAAATGTTGCGAACATAATCCCCGGGAAGCAGGTTGACAGCCAAGCATGGCAAAGAAATGCGGGCATTTTCGGGTAGAATTTAGACTTATTGAGGAGAATAACCATGCAAAATGAAAGTCAACCCTTCTACAAAACAACCACCGGGATTGTCATCATCGTTTTACTGGTGCTGTGCTGCTGCTGCCTGTTTGTATTGACCGGCGCGCTGGGCGGAACGATCTATTATCGCTCACAGGCAAACGCAAACCCAGCATCCCCGAACAGCGCCACACCTTTCAAAATCAAAATTCTCCCATCCACACCCACCCCAACCAAGGTGATCGAAGTCACACGCCTGCCTGTCAGCCAGATACCGACCGATACCATCCAGGTACTGGATGCCAATATCGTACCGGTCAGTGATCCGTATGAGCTGACCTGCCGGTTGGAAGCCAAATGCAACATCCCCACCACAGTGCCCAGCGGCCCTTTTAAAAATGGCGACCAGCAGTCCTTCTGGCTGACCAATACTGACAGCGCCCAGAGTTATCAAATCAAAGCCACCCTGCAGTACACCACCGAGCATGCCTATTTCTGGGTGCAGAACGGCGTCAAATACGACCAGACCGAGGCCCAAAAGCTGGTGGATACCTTTGAAACCAAGATTTACCCCACCGACCGCGAATTTTTCGGCAGCGAATGGTCACCCGGCGTGGATAACGACTTGCATATCTACATCGTGTATGGACGGGGCATCGGCGGCTCAGTGGCCGGTTATTTCTCCTCCCCGGATGAATATAACCCGCTCGCCCAAAAATATTCCAATGCGCACGAGATGTTCGTATTCAACGCGGACAATTCCCCGCTCAGCGATACCTATACCTATGGAGTGCTGGCGCATGAATTCCAGCACATGATCCACTGGAAAGCGGATCGCAACGAAGCCTCCTGGATGAACGAAGGCTTCTCCGAAGTGGCCGTTTTGCTGAATGGCTATTACACCGGCGGCGCAGCGCGCGAATTCGCCACCAACCCGGATTTACAGCTCACCGATTGGGGCCCCAACCCCGGCACGAACGGCCCGCATTATGGCGCGAGTTTCCTGTTCCTCTCTTATTTTCTGGATCGCTTTGGTCAGGATGCCACCAAGGCCCTGGTCAGGGATCAGCAGAATGGCATGGAAAGCGTGGACGATATCCTGAAAACCACCAACAAAACCGATCATATCACCGGCAAACCGATCAACGCCGATGATGTCTTCGCAGACTGGGCGGTTACCAACTATCTGCTGGATGGCTCAGTGGGCGATGGGCGCTATGTGTATCACAATTACTCCAAGGCCCCGCAGGTCAAGGATACAGAAACCATCAGCAATTGCCCGGCTTCGATCACCCGCACCGTCAACCAGTACGGGACGGATTACATTCACTACACCTGCGGCGGGCAGCACACCCTGCGTTTTGAAGGCGCCACACAGACCGGGCTGCTGCCGGTTGACCCCTTCTCGGGCAAGTATGCTTTCTGGTCCAACAAGGGCGATGAATCGGACATGACTCTGACGCGCGAATTCGACTTCAGCAGCGCGAGCGGCCCGCTGACCCTGAAATACCACACCTGGTATGATGTGGAAAAGGATTACGATTACGTTTTTCTGGAAGCCTCCAGCGATGGCGGCAAGACCTGGCAGATCATCAAAACCCCCTCGGGCACCGACAAGAACCCATCCGGCAATTCCTACGGCTGGGGCTACAATGGCAAGTCAAATGGCTGGGTCGAGGAAAGTGTTGATCTGAGCCAGTTCAAGGGTCAGAAGGTGCAGATGCGCTTTGAGTATGTGACCGATGCCGCGGTCAACGGCGAAGGTTTCCTGCTGGATGATGTCTCCGTGCCTGAGATCAACTATTCCAGCGACTTTGAAAAAGATGACGGTGGCTGGCAGGGACAGGGCTTTGTGCGTGTGCAAAATATTCTTCCGCAAACCTTCCGACTGGAACTGATCAATAAAAATGGAGAGACCAGCGTGCAGAACCTCGCGCTGGCTGCTGACCAAACCGCCGAGATCAACGTTGATCTGACGGATGCCACGCTGCTCGTCAGCGGCACCACGCGCTTCACTCGTGAGGATGGGCATTACACCGTCACGGTCAAATAACTGAAATTAGAAAAATATAAAAGAACGCCAGGGATTGGTGCGCCCTGGCGTTCTTTTGCAGCAGCCTCACCATAAGATCAACAATCATTACGTCCGCAAGGGGTATACAATAAAGCAAACAGAAAGGTAACTGCTGACGGGGTAGGTGCTTTTTGGCAGAAACCCATCCCCGCTAAGAACATGCGAGGTGAAAGAACCCTTCTCAAAATCGGGAAGGGGGAGACGGTACTTTTCGTGGTGTTTTTGCGCAGCGGCTAAATTTGGGCCGCTTCACGAAAACACCACTTGCGGGGAACCCACAGGGCGCTTTGCGAACCAGGATTATCGTTTCACTTGGGCATTAAAACGTGATGGAAAGTACCCACGATTTGCTAAGCAAATCGTTCAGTATGATTATGCCCAAACCAAGACATAGGTGAGCAGTTACACAGAAAGGACAATGAATGTATTTTATTCCGGTAACGCAGGAAGATTTGTTTAAGCTGTTGTTTGCGGTGTTGATCGGGGGGCTGCTCGGGATTGAGCGTGAGATGCACGCCAAGGCCGCCGGGCTGCGCACCATCACGCTCATCACAGTCGGGGCGGCCCTGATCACCATGCTTTCGCTGAATTTCAAAGATGACCGTGTCATCGCCAACATCGTCACCGGCGTCGGCTTCCTGGGCGCAGGCTCGATCATGTTCTCGGAAGGACGCCTGACCGGCCTGACCACAGCCTCCTCCATCTGGGTCGCAGCCGCGCTAGGCATCGCGGTTGGTCTGGGGGAATACGGATTGGCAAGCGTCGGAGCCCTGCTGGTGGTGCTGGTATTGTGGGTATTCTCGCGCGTGGACCGGCTGGTGGATATCCTGGGGCGCGAGATCCGCACCTATGAAATTACCTATCTTGCCAAAGAAAACAAGCAGGAACAAATCGAAGCCGCCATTGCGGCCTGTAAATTGAAGGTGATCCGCAGGCGCAGGATGAAAGTCGGCGAAAACGTACTGCAATCCATCTGGGAACTGCGCGGCGCGCTTGACCGGCAGACCCACTTCTCAGATATCATGCTAACCGACCAGGATGTGATCGGATTAAAATATTAGAGTTCAGCCTTTTCGATGAGCTGCGCGACAGCCAGGGAATATTCGCTGCCGCTGCCATCTGGCAAGGTGTGCCACCAGGCTGAAAGCACTGCAAAACACATGCCCCAATCGCGAATGCGCTGGCGTGGAAAACCCAGTTGCTCGCTCAAAATGGCGATGCGCCGGCTGGTCTGCCGCTGGGCATCCGGCAGATAGGGAAAGTTGGGATACGGGTTGATCAAGAGCGGCCCGCTTTCAAATTCCGGCGGCCCAATCACCCCATTGGGGTCAATGGCCAGCCAGCCTGACCCGCTGGAAAGAATATTGAAATGATGCAGATCCCCGTGCATTAAAACCGGCGGGGAGGAAGTCTGGAACAACTCGGGAAGCAGGGCTTCCACGCGCTCGAACAAGTCTTTGGGGAAGGGGCCGCTGCCGCCGCCAAACTGCTTCCGGACTCCGGCCAGCCCGGCGAACCAATCTTCCAAACGGATCAGCGGCAGCCCGGCTGGCGCCGGGCGCTGAATACGCTGTGCCAGGTCACAGGCTACCCGGGTACGCGCATCGTCATCCGGCCAGGTTTCCAGCATCCTGCCCGGCAGCAACCGTTCCAGCAGAAACATACCTTTTTCTTCATCGGCTACCAGCATAGGCGCGCAGCCCTGGCCATTAAACAGACGGATGGCGCACATCTCACTGGTCAATTCGCGGTGCGGCACACCGATCTTGAGTACCACGGGTGTACCGTCAGCGCGCCGCGCGGCTGTGACATAATTGATAGAGAGCGGCATGGGCTCGCCCAGGGTTAGTTCCCAGGTGAGCGCAGCCTCCTCGATCAATACTGGCAAGGTGAGCAGCCACTGGGCGCCCTTTTCACCAAAATAGTGTGAAATGTTATTTCGAAAATCAGCCGGAAAATTCAAAGGTTGCTGTCTTTCCAAGCAAACCCCCCGCCCTGAAAATCAGGGCGGGGGGTTTGTCATTTTTATCTCTACTGTACGATAATGTACACGGTGAAATCCGCGCCGAACGGGTGACCCTGGTCGTCAAACATCTTCCAGTGCCCAACGTACTTACCCTTTTGCGGGGGAGCGCGCATCTCCACAACCACATCAAAGGTGCCGCCCGGCTCAACTCTCTGGTCATGCCCGGAGAATTGGCCGCCCAGGCCGCCGATTTTATCTCCGGCCCAAATATTATAACCAAAACCCTGATCCCAGGCACAGGTGCCGGTATTCTCAACGGCCCAGACCTTTGTGAATTTCTCATAGGGCGCCATGACCGTTCCATCCGGTATGCTGAGATCACCCATAAATTTTGAATTCAGACAGGTGACCACATTGGCGCCAGAGGCTGGCAGGGTTGGCGCAAAAGGGGTCAGGCTGGGGATGGCGGCCCCACCTGGCGGCAGAGTGGCCAGTGAAGGGATCACGGACGTTCCGACAGCCACATTCGTGGGCGCGGAAGGAAGACCGCCAGCGCCCTCGGTGGGTGTCAGGAGCTGCAGGCCGCCTGCGCCAACGGTAGCAGTCGGGCCGGCAGCCGTGGCAGCTTGCGTTGAAGCCGCCGCAGCAGTGGCCGTGGGCGGCAGGGTGGATGAAGCCAGCCCGGCGATTTGGGTAAGTTGGACAAAGGCCGTGGCCGCGGCAGAAGTCATCACAGCGTTTACATCCACGGGGGTGGCTGTTGGATTGGCAGCCTGCCCAAGACTGCAACTGCTGAGTACCAGGAGGGCGAAAAGTGCCAGGAGCCCCTGAAGCAGCTTTTGATTTCGGTTCATGTTGAATACCTCCAAAATTAGTTGCTCTGATCACGAGCGCGTTTAATACCCATTATATCTTAAGTAGAGTGCAGTCTTTTGTTCGGGCAATGGATTCCGGAATGGCGTGTTCAGATAGGCAAGAAATCTTTGCTGTCACGCAAGACCAGCCCTCACACTCAGATGGGGCGGTTATGGGTGCGGGGTGGGTGTCGCGGTGAGTGTCGGGGTGGTAGTAGGGGTGATCAGGTTATCCAGGCGTTCAATCCGCGGATTGACCCACACCGGCTCATCGTTTTTGAACGCGCCGTTGGCCGAGGCGTTAAGCATAAACTTGACGGGAGTCCCATTCAACGCGCTTAGATCTACATCCACGCTATGAAGCTGATCTCCATAAACCTCTTTGTACTGCCACAGGGTGGAAATCGTTCCATCCACCGCCTGATAGTTGAGCTGCAGGATCACATTACAGCCAACCGACTGGTAGTCGCAATTGGTTTCCGCCCGAAAACGGTCACCGCTCTTCACCGCAAAAGCCGGGTAAATGCCCTTGATATAGCCTTTGTTTTTATTCTCCGGCACGGTCAGGAGCGCCAGACCTTCATAAATTTGCCCGTTTTCCAGTTTCGGATCTTGAATTTCGTTAACATTGCCGGAATTGCTGTAAAGATCGCCGGGACAACCCAGGTTGCCGAAACCGGAACTCCACGCGGCGCTGCAGTATTGGTTAGCGAAACTATACACCTGCGACATCGGGCCGGTTACCTGGATATCCACCCAGAACGGATCGGAGGTGCGGCTGCCCACACCAAAGCCCTGCCCGGCGGCATCGCGCAGCAGCCAGTAGCCCTTATATTCACCCGGCGTGGCAGGCGCGATCAGGTTGACCGAAACATCCACAGTTTGGCCCGGCCCAACACTCTGCGGTAACTTGGTAATGGCATTCCCGCCCATCAGGTTGCCATTCTCAAAGGCCAGCGCATACGCGCCCGTCCAGGCACAGGCGCCGATGTTTTTCAGGCGCCAGACCTTGGTAAACTTCACGCCGGGCTGGATGATCGTTCCATCGGGAATGGTGACATCCGTGATAAAAGCGGCCCAATCGCAGGGCACAGCGGGGGTGGAGGTGGGCGGGATGGATGTGGCGGTAGGGCTGGGAGCCGGGGCAGTGAGTGTGCCAGGCGGCAGGGTTGGGAAAGCCAGGGTCGGCAAAGGCGCCGGTTTCCCGGATCCGCTGTCATCCTGGGTCGTAAGCGGCTGAGGTGTAATAACCTGGGCAGTATAAACGGCCTGCAGTGTGGCGGCCGCGTTGGGTGTGCCGGACGGCATGTTGCAGGCAGACAGGATCACGGCCAGGGCGGCGGCGATGAAAAATGGGGAAGCTCGGCGCATTTTGACAGACTCCTTCAATAATACAATCTGTCTTCAAGACGATCAGAGAACCGAAAAGGTTCCCGCGAAAGTTAAAAGGAGCCGGGAAATCCCGGCTCCCAAACTGCTACGAACAAGCCAGGGTTGGGCCCTGGAACATCTGGTGGTTAGGGGTATCAATGTAGACGCCTACCCAATATCCGGCAGCAGCGCCCGTCCATTCATAAGTAATCGTTTGCGTGCCCGCGCTGCCAAAGGTCAGGGTGTGAGAACCGGCAGAGTCAATGCCGCCATCGCTCCGTTTCCATACATACGTGACAGTGCCAGATCTGTTGGCCGTAATATCTATATTGATCGTATATTTTCCTGTAGTGCAATCACCCGTATGGATAATGGTATGGAAAGCAACGTTCGTTACAGCTAATTTGGAGGGGGTGGCGCCCCCATCAACGGTAGGAACGGAGGTGCCTGACGAAATCCCGCTGCCAACCTTGATGACAACCGTAAACGACCGGGCGCTGATGCCGCCAATCACCGGGAAGCGTACACCGGATGGATTCTTCAGACCCCAGACACCCGTATAGCTGCCATCGGCGCTGGGAGCCTGCAGGTTGACGGAGATATCCACGCTTGCACCGGGAGCCACCGAGCTGCTCAATGGCTGGCTGGCAGGCCCGCCCATCTGGTCACCCGAATCAAAGGCCAGCGCGTAGGATGAATTCCAGGTACAGGTGCCGGCGTTTTTTAATCGCCAGGTCTTGGTAAAGGTGGCCCCGCCAGTATAACCCGTGCCGTCCGCCACAGTCACATCGCTGACAAATTGGGCGGCGTCGCAGGCGGAGGTTGGCAGCACCACTGGCGCACTCGTGGCAGTGACGATGACGGGCGGCGGCGGCAGTGTGGCAACTGGCGCCGCAGGCGGCGGGGTGCTGCTGGGCGGAGGCAAGGTGGCAGACGGAATGGCGGCGGCGTTTTCGGTCAGCTTTACCACCACAGTTTGCGCGGCGGCAGTAAATACAGCATTGGCGTTGATAGTCGGCGTCTCGTTGGCTGTTGGCAGATTACAGGCGGCCAGGGCCAGCGCAAGCGCAAGAAACAGAGTCAATACCCGGTAGGTTCTCATGGCTTCTATTCTCCTTACTTGGAATTTTACTCCACAATGATCAAACAGGGTTGGGCCACTGGTACCCCCGGCAGGCTGGGTTAGACTATTTCACAAACCAGGCTGAGTCGAGTATGATTGGCGCGGTACAAATTTTCGGATGGGAGACTGTTATTTTGGGAAAATTTCTTCAGGAAAACTGGATGGGAACGCTGCTCGCGTTGGGGATCGCGGCCATCGCATTTATTCTGGCAAAAAGTCTACCGGTTGTCGGCGGCCCGGTACTGGGCATCAGCCTGGGCATTCTGATGACTTCGCTGTGGAAACTGCCGCAAGTTTACAACAAGGGCCTCAAGTTTACCTCCAAGTACATCCTGCAACTGGCGGTGGTGCTGCTGGGCTTTGACATGAATATGACCAACATACTGCGCGTTGGGCAGCAGTCCATCCTGGTCATCTGCCTGACTCTGACCGCCGCCTTTCTAACCGCCTTTCTGGTTGGCAGACTGCTGCAGATCAACAAAAACCTGACCATTTTGATCGGGGTGGGCACAGCCATCTGCGGCGGCTCAGCCATCGCGGCCGCTTCCTCCGCCATCGATGCCGATGACCAGGATATTTCTTATTCCATCTCGACCATCTTCTTGTTCAATGTACTGGCGGTCTTCCTGTTCCCGCTGATCGGACACCTCTTAAAGCTGAGCGACACAGGTTTTGGCATGTGGGCAGGCACCGCCATTAATGATACTTCCTCTGTGGTGGCAGCCGGGTTCTCTTTCAGCAACGCAGCCGGGAATTTTGCCACAATCGTCAAGCTGACACGCTCCCTGATGATCGTGCCCGTCACCCTGGCACTGGCTTTCCTGACCTCGCGCTCCGGCAAGGCCGGCCATCAGTTCAGCCTGGTTAAGGTTTTCCCCTGGTTCGTGCTGGGCTTTCTGGCCGCAGCCGTCCTGAACAGCAGCGGCTGGCTGCCGGGCAATGACACGGCCACCCTGGCGCAGGTCGGCAAATTCCTGATCATTATGGCTATGGCGGCCATCGGGTTAAATACCAGTATTCAGGCTTTCATCAAGACCGGGCCAAAAGCTGTGCTACTGGGCGCCGTCACCTGGTTGGTTGTGGCAGTCTCAGCCCTGGTGGTACAGTTGTTCACTCGCATGTTGTGAGTCAAGTGATCCGGGAAGCGGAATTTCGCTTTGATATGGTATAAATCAAACTTCGACAGGGATTGGATGATTTAGGCCCGGTCAGATGCTGGCTCGCGGAGAAAAAAGCAGCGATGTTCCGATCCAAAAAAATAAAAGTAGCCTTTCTCAGCCTGGTGATCCTGCTGGTGCTGGGGGCTGGCGCGGCCTACGCCGCCATCAATATCTGGCCGTCCGTGGGGGCCGAAACCGTTGATATTCTGCGCGGCATTCTCGGGGATCAGGCTGTGGCAGTGGTCGAAGACAGCGTGCTGAAAACCCAGGATGACATCCGTCAACTGCTGCAAAAGATCAAAGGCGGCGCCCCGGATGTGCAATGGACGGGCGGTGAGATCACAGAATCCGCGCCCCTGTCCACGCCTACCAGCTCAAAGCCAATCCTCACCCAGACACCCTCGCCCGTCCGACCTTATTTCACAGCCGTGCCAGGCGTGCCAACCCTGGCTGCCACCCAAACCGTCAGCCCCTCGCCCACCAGCGCCGGTTGGAATCTGCCGCCTGCCACCGCCCTGAGCGGGAAAAAGAACGAGGCGCAGTGGCAGCCATTTATCACCAGCAATGGTCAGGTGGTGGCCTACCGCACCTTTATCGCGCCCGACCCGCAGCGCTCATACGCCTTCGCGGCAGTGATCGCTTTTGATCTGGCCAATACCCGCCTGCATTTCCTGCTGGGCAGCGAAGACCCCAAATCAGATGTCAAGGTGGAGCGCAGCGGGCGCATCCCCGACCAGGATCGCCAGGCCGGGTTCCTGCTGGCCGCTTTCAACGGCGGCTTCAAAGCCGAACATGGGCATTTTGGCGTGATGGTCAACGGCGTCACATTGATCCCGGCGCGCGATAACATCGGCACGCTCGGGCTTTACGCGGACGGCTCGGTACGCATGGGCTTGCTCGGCCAGGATGTCCCGGAGACGCCCGACCTGCTGGCCTGGCGGCAGAACGGGCCGCTTGTCATCCAAAATGGCAGCATCAACCCGCAGACCGACAGCAACGATCCGCAGGACTGGGGCTATGTGGTCAGCAGCGACACAGCCACCTACCGCTCGGCCATCGCCATCAGCCAGGATAACCGCACTCTGTATTTCGTGGTTGGGCCAGATCTGACCCTGCCCGCCCTGGCCAAAGCCGTGGCAGCCATCCAGGCTTACCAGGCCATCCAGCTCGACATCAACAACTACTGGGCCCATTTTGAAAGCTTTGAGCCAGCGGGCGCGGGTCTCAAAGCTGTGCCGCTGCTCGATTATATGAAGGGCATTGACGATCAGCGCTTCCTGGGCCGCTACATCCGCGATTATTTCTATGTGACCGCCAAATGATAGAATGCCCGGTCACAACTGCGATGCGCAGCAGACCGGCAAGGGTACAGAATCAAAAAAGGATGCCAGGTTCGGCATCCTTTTTAATATACCACCTAATAAATGTACAGCTTAGGCCATGACTTCTTCAAAAACTTCACCGCTGCTGGTCTTCTTGGCGCGAT
>CAIWAX010000190.1 GCA_903910795.1 uncultured Anaerolineae bacterium | reverse complement strand
GGCAGGATCAATTATCAACTTCTCAGGAGGCGGGGCTGCAAGCCCCTCTCCCAACTTTTCAGCCTACGGCTGCTCCAAGGCAGCCGTGGTACGTCTAACTGAAACCGTTGCCGAAGAGCTCAGGGAATTTAACATCCGGGCGAATGTCATCGCACCTGGAGCTATCGCGACTGACATGCTACAGACATTCTTCGCAGGAGGCGGGAAGGCCAGGACAGTTGCTACTATCGATAAACCGGTCGACCTCGTCTTGTTTCTTGCATCCGACACCTCTAAGCACGTTTCTGGAAAATTTATCCATGTTTTCGATGACTACCTTGGTTTTCAGGGAGCTGATCTCGCCGGAAACATGTACACCATGCGGAGAGTCGAGCCATGAAGGTTGGAATTGTCGGAGCCGGGCTTATTGGTTCTAAGCGAGCTGATGCCATTAGCCGCATCCCTGGAGTGGAACTGTCCCTGCAGGCTGATCTCGACCTTGGGCGAGCCTCGGTCTGCTGCGCAAAATACGGTGGTCAGCCCACGTGTGACTGGCGTGACATCGTTCTGAGTTCAGATCTCGATCTTGTGATCATTGCCACCCAGCACGACGCAGCGGTTCCTATCGCGATTTCTGCTCTTGAACATGGTAAGCATGTGCTCTGCGAAAAGCCATTAGGCCGAAATGCCTCAGAGAGCCTACAGATTGTTCAGGCTGCCGAAAGGGCTGGCAAGATCCTCAAGGCCGGATTCAACTACCGCTATTACCCACACGTCAAGAAGGCGCGTAGCCTAGTTGATGAAGGTTATATCGGATCGCTTCAATACGTCAAAATGGTCTTGGGCCATGCTGCCCGCCCGGATTATGACAAGGAGTGGCGTGTGGATGCCCATGCCGGCGGTGGCGGTGCCTTGCTGGACCCCGGAATCCATTTGGTAGATCTCTCCAGATACTTCCTGGGGAATTTAAACGCGTCAAGTCAGGCCCTTCAAAACGCATATTGGAAGACACCCTTCGAGGACAATGCCTTTGTGCTTCTTACGACACCGGAGGGAAGGACCGCTTCCCTGCATGCCAGTACAACTGAGTGGAAGAACACCTTCACAATCGACCTCTTCGGCACTGACGGCTATATCAAATTACAGGGTCGTTGTGGTTTCTATGGGCGGCCAAAGATCTCATATAATAAGCGGTGGGCTTGGCTCAACGAAAACGACAATGTAGAGAAAACTGAGGAATATCCCGACCAGGATGATTCCTTTTTCGAAGAGACCATTGAATTTATTGACGCCGTGCGCACTAATCGACAACCCAACGGGAGTGGTTACGATGCGCTTGAAGCTGCCAAGATAATCGATTTAGTTTACTCAACACGTACGATTCATTAACCCAATCCACTTCTAGACATATAAGTCAACTTGACGTTTGATCTTAGTGAATTCCCAATTTGAATACCCGTATCTTCCCCAAGAAGACCCCTAAGAATCCGCTGACCAGTAGACCCCACACTATGCAAATTTTCCAAGAAATATGCTCAGCATTCCAAGTAAGGCATGAAAGCAAGATAACCAATGCAAATCCTGTAAGAAAGGTCCATACATCCTGCAATTTCCATTTAAAATTATGCATATAATAGATATAAACTGACATAGCAACAAGAAAGAAGAAATACATCACAGTAAAGATAACCCCTAGTCCTTCCACATTTTTGCCATATGAAATCCAAGCCCACGCAGCAATCGCCAAGGCTCCGGAAAATACAGTTTCCGTGATTAGGTAAAGTTTCATCTCATTAAATGCAATCATCGGTATGCCAAGTACCCATGATAGTCCTTTGAATAAATCACCTATGAGCATACAACGCATCACCTTCAAAGCCGGG
>CAIWAX010000189.1 GCA_903910795.1 uncultured Anaerolineae bacterium | reverse complement strand
GTTACTGCTATTTGGCGTGGCTGGCAACGGTTACAGGATTTGGCTGATACCTGGACCATCGTTGTTCATGATCGCTCACGACTTGTGGGTAATAGATAGATGGCTGCTTGGGTGGTTAATTTGGAAGCGGGTGTAAATATCCCCGTTATAAGCGTGTTGAAAATATAAAAAGCAGATAAACCCGTGGTTCGTTCGAGCGTAAAGTGATTATAGCACCTGTCATGCACCCAGACCTAATTTGACGATGATCGCCAGCGGGGTAGCCCCGCCCTTACAAAATCCCCCCCAACCAGTAGACATCTTGCATAACTAAATAAGCGTTCCTGGAGTAACGGCTCAATGCCCTGCGGGTTAGCCGTTTTGTTCCCTGCAAAAGCGACTAACCCGCAGGGCGCTTCGCGAGTCGCTACTACAGAATATTTTCGCCCGGACAAAATCACTTTTGCAAGAGGTATAGTAAAGACGTTGCACGCGGCGTCTCTACTATAGATCTCTTTTGTTGAAGTTTCTCACCGCCAGCGCCAAAATCACCCCCAGGTAAATCAGCGCATAAACAATCATGAGATTGCTGGGCACGGAGGATGTCCCAAAGGGGCTCATGCCCAGGGCGCCTGCCAGCGGGGTTTGCATTTCAGAGGCCGCCCGCCGCCAGAGCGATTCGCTTGGGATGATCAGGCTGGCGATAATCCCGACCTGGATGGCGGTCGGGTTGCCAAGCAGCGCCCCGAATTGTTCGATCCAGCCGCCGATGAAGGCCAGCCCATACAGGCCAAAGACAATGCCGCCGGTTGCCAGGGCTGAAAAGGTGCTCGAGCAGGCCAGTGAAATGGTCATAATCAACAGGGCTTCCAGGTAGATCAATGCCAGACCGGTCAGCAGGTTGTTGGGGGTGTAACCGGTTTGGAGCCACACACTCAGTACCGTTCCACCGGCCATCAACACGAAATACAACCCCAGCAGCCAGGCGAACCCCAGCCACTTCCCGAGGATGACGCTTGAGCGCCGGATGGGTTTGGTGACAATGGTCTGGATGGTACCGGAACCGATTTCACCCGCCAGGGTATCCGCGGCCAACAGGGCCGCCATCGCAATACACAGGAAGGTGACCGCATATAAACCGGCCATCAGCAGGGCATTCTTGCTCTCCGCGTTCGCAATGCTGGTCATGGCCTGGTTGCTGGCCGGATTGGCGGCCGCCGCTCTGCTGGCCGTCAGGTTTACCTGTGTAATGATAAAGTGGAATCCCAGAGAGTAAACAAGCAGGAAACACAGACCGAGCACCAGCCCGGTCAGCACAATTCGCCGGCGCAGGGCTTCGCGATAGGTCATGCGGGCCAGAATCCAGGTGTTTTTCACAGGCCGCCATCCTTCCCAACGGTTTCGATAAAAATTTCTTCAAGAGACATGCGCCGGGGGCTGATCGCGTACACATCCGCGCCCTGCGCCACCAGGTAACGCGTGATCTCAGGCAGGTTGGCTTCGGCGGCGATGTTGAGTGTGAGCATTTCGGGTTCCACCTGCATCAATTTGCCCCACTGGGCCAGCCCCGTGTTGATGGCCGGGGTCAGACCGCGGGCGCGGATGTTGACCGTGGTTTGACCGGCATCCAATGCGGCCAGTTCCAACAGTCGCACCACTTCGCCATGCTGGATGAAGGCCACCCGGTCGCAGGTGACTTCAATCTCACTCAACAGGTGTGAATTCAAAAACACGCTGGTGCCCTGATCACGCAGTTCGTGGATAATGTCGCGCACCAGGCGGCGCCCAACCGGGTCGAGACCGGAGGTTGGTTCATCCAGGCAGACCAGCAGGGGCCTGTTCAAGAGCGCCTGGGCCAGTCCAATACGCTGCAGCATCCCTTTCGAGAAAGTGCGCAGTTGTTTCTGGCGGAAATCAGACAGCCCGACCCTTTCGAGCAGTTCATCGCGGCGGCGGCGCAGGTCAGCCGGAGCCATGCCGTACAACTGGCCGTGCAGTTCCAAAAACTCAGCGGCCGTCAGCCAATCCTGAAAACGGAAGTGTTCGGGTAGAAAGCCGGTGCGTGCCAGCGACTGGCGGTCGCCCAGCGGCGTACCCAGCAGGCTGGCTGTGCCGGAGGTGGGGGCGATCAGCCCGAGCAGCATTTTGATCGAGGTGGTTTTGCCGGCGCCGTTGGGGCCCAGAAAGCCGAAAACCTCACCCTGCTGAACTTGCAGGGTGAGGCCTTTCACTGCGGTGTGTTCGCCGAATACTTTACGCAGTTCGTGTGTTTCGATGGCAGGCGCAGTTGGCATGTCTATCTCAGGGCAGGGAATTAGCCATCTGGATGGCCTTCTGTGTATCGGTGCCCAGGCCGCCAATTGCATATACAATCCCATTTTTGACCCACAGCAGGACATATTGCGGGGCGTCATCCACCGGGCGCTGAATGAGCGTGCCGGTCACGCCGTCCACGCTGACTTGCTGGTAGGTGGCGGCATTTTTGGGGATGGGCACCACCAGCGTGGATGTCCAGTCGACTGTCTGGGTGAAGGCGGCGGCCTGTTCTTTGGTCATGCCGCTGAATTCAAAACCAATCTGCGCCAGTTGGGCGATATCCACCCCGGCCGGGGCATTGACCACCGGGCTGGGAAGCTGAGACAGGATCACACAGTCTGGATAGTTCCGGCCCATGGAGCCGCCCGGCCCGGGATTTCTACCGTTCTGGCTGGGTGCCGGGCAGGCGCCATACGCAGCGCTGACCGAGGCCGGAATATTGACGTTGACAACCGCGCCGTTAATCGTATCCGGCAGCAGCAGGTCGCTGCGCCCGGCTTCATCCAGGACTGCCTGGGCTTTGGCCCTGTCAATCGTGAAATTGAAGGCCATGTTGTTCAATACGCTGATGTGAGAAGGCGCGCTGCCGGTTGGCAGGCGCACACTGAAACCAGCTTTCTGGCTGGCATCGGCGGCATCCAGTGCGTCAAGCGGGTCGCCAGCTTTTTGGGTCACGGTGGTTGAGTTGGAGACCAGCGCGCTGATCTGTTTGCTCAGGGCTCCGTTGCCGGTCAGTTGCTGCATACCTGTAAAATCAATCGGGATCACAGTGACCTGCTCTACCCGAAACAGCGAAAGCAGGTGATCTGCCATGGCGCGCGTGCCCGGAATGGCGATCACCAGCGTCAGGATCAGGACAGCGGCCGCCGCCAGGCGAAAAGCGGAAGATGCGAATAGCTTTTTAAACATGTTATTCTCCTTTTGGGGGTATTTCTTAGCAGAAAAGTTTCTCAAAGCGGCGCCGCTCGTCAGCGCGCCGGCTGGCATTTCACCAGAAAGAAAAGCCAGATGTGTGGAGGTGCGCTGCACCTGTGCGCGCAAGTCCGCCTGTTTTGCCTGACAGGCGGCGCAGCCATCCAGGTGCAGCCTGTCTCCTTCATCGAGTTCGCCATCCAGGGCGGCGCGAAGTTGACCATCATCCAGGTGAATGTTCATGGTTCCTCCTGAACCAGCGCGCGATAGCGCTTTTCGAATTCACGTTCGGCCCGCAGCAGTCCCGGGCCAATTGAGGTGGGCGCGAGACCCAGCGCAGCGGCGATTTCCTTATAGGATGCGCCGGAATAGCGCATGACCAGCAGCTCGGACTGGCGGGTTGGCATGTCTGCCAGCACTGCGCGCACTGCCCGCTGTTCTTCTGCGCTGTCAGCCAGCTTGCCAGGACGGGTCTCCGGGGCCTCAGCCAGGGCATCCTGCCCGGCTGCCAGCTCATAGATTTCGCGGCGTTTGAAACTGCGGATGGAGTGCAGCCCGAGATTAACCGCTACGCGGTGCAGCCAGCCGCCGGGATTGAATTCGACACCGGCTGCGGGCCTGTGGTTGTACAGCTTCAAAAAGCTTTCGAGTGCCAGGTCTTCGGCTTCGGCCGGATCGCCTACCATTCGAAGCAGCACCCTGTAAACCCACGGCCAGTGTTCCACAAACAGCGCCTCAAAGGCCTCTGAAAATAGTCTGGTATTTGCTTTTTCAGGGTTCTTTGAACCGGCTGTCGTTGGTTTCATGGGGAGAAAGATGTTTTCGGGTGGTTGAGCGTGGCGCATGATGTATTTTTCTTCCTATTATCATAATCCCGCTCGACCTGAAAATGAGGCATCAAATTTGTGGCCCGCCTGACGTTTGCAGCCTGGTGTAAATGAACATAGCCCCGGCGCTGACTGCCAGGGCTATGTTCATTATCCAGCGCTGAGAAAGGTTAGATCGCGCGCATCCGGTTGTTTTTGGGATTGTGCTCAACTTCAGCCAGACCCAATGCTTCCATCAAGGGCGGGATGTACATTCCAAATCTACCACGCAGACCCTTTTTCAAACCATACCAGCCCCCCACCGGGTTTTCGGTCGAACGTCCCCAGGCCTCCACCGTTCCTTCGGCAGCGGTTTTCTGTTCATCTGCGCTGCCAAGCGGCATCCAGTCGCCATGCTGCTTGAGCATCGCGTGCAGGTCTTCCAGGCAGCGCAACTGGTAACTCAATTTGGTGCTGCCCACCATGCAGATCAGGGCCGGCGGGTTGGCGTTTTCATCACGATACATTTTGTACTCGGAGGTGCCCGGAGGCGTTAGTAAAACCCAGGGATCCTGTTCGGTGCCTGAGCCGGTAACATTGATTTCTGTCATTTTCATCCTCGCTTTTGGAATGTTGTTTGAGGTACCGATAAAGAAATTTTCATCACGCACCATGGATATGCTGCCCGGCCGTGCTGGCGTTGACGTCCAGTCATCTCATGGGCAGTTGAGTTTGATATTGATCGTTGCCATTGGCGCTGCGCCTCCGGCATTGAAAGCTTGAACCGAGAGCGAAAAGTTGGCTGCTTCGAAAAAGGTAACTACTCACGGGTTTGCCCGTTTGACTATAATCCTTTCCGACTTTGGTTTGCGGATGAAAGAATATCGATGGTTCGCAAAGCGCCCTGTGGGTACTCCGCAAGTGGTGTTTCGCGTAGCGGCCTGAATTTGGTGCGAAAACACCACGAAAAGTACTGTCTCCCCCTTCCCGATTTTGGGAAGGGTTCTTTCACCTCGCATGTTCTTGGCGAGGATGGGCTTCTGCCAAAAAACACCCACCCCGTGAGCAGTTACCTAAAAAGAAACCACTCCTTGCCCTTTTTTGTCATGCCAGCCTCTTTGACCCGTCGTTTACTTAATTATACCTTTTTTATCGTAATTTCAACTTTATTCCTTTTGGATGTTCGTCTGAAAAGTAGTCCGTTGGTTTTTTGCCTGGGCAACCATCCCTCCCAGGTTGTTTCATAGTGGATAAGGGTATACTTCCCCTGATGGATAAACTCTCTGGTTCAGTGGAGCGCATCACTTTTTTTAACCCCGAAAATGGTTATACCGTGCTGCGCCTGCGGCCGGAAGTTTCCCAGCACAAGCGCCTGCCCGGTCTGGGCTTTGACGGCCTGGCCACCGTGGTCGGCAACCTGCCGGAACTCTCACCAGGCGAGCACCTGCGCCTGCAAGGGGAGTGGGATACCCATCCCAAGCACGGCACCCAGTTCAAGGTGGAAATCTGCGAACAGACCCTGCCCGCCAATGTGGCCGGGATAGAAAGTTATCTCGGTTCGGGCTTGATCAAAGGCATTGGGCCGCGGTTGGCCGAACGGATCGTGGCCGTTTTCAAGGAAGAAACCTTTGATATCATCGAACGTGTCCCGGAACGCCTGTTGGAAGTGCCGGGGATTGGGCAGGATCGCACCCAGAAAATTACTTCCGCCTGGGAGGAGCAGAAACGCGTTAAAGAGATCATGATCTTCTTGCACGGGCATGGCGTCAGCACCAACCTGGCGGTCAAAATTTACAAAGCCTACGGCAACTCCGCGCTTGAAATTGTTCAGACCAATCCATACCAGTTGGAGCGCGACATCTACGGTATCGGTTTCAAGACCGCGGATCGCATCGCCCAGGCCCTGGGCCTGGCTCCCGACCATCCTTCCCGAATTGAGGCGGGTATCGTTTTTGCCCTGAATGAGTTGATCAATGCCGGGCATGTTTACGCCCCGCGCGAAATGTTGAGCGCGCGGGCCATTGAACTGCTGGGTGTATCTCCAGACTTGATCGCCCCGGCCCTCGAACGGCTGGCCCAGGATGACCGCATCCATCCTGAAATTGTGCCCTTCCAGGTTGCGGAAGAAAAGACCGGGAAGGGCGGCGTGGCTGAAGCACGCGGCGCTTACGGTGAACCGGTCATCTACCTGACCCCGCTGTTCTTTGGCGAAAAGGGAGTGGCTGAACGATTGAAAGCCCTTTCCCATGGCGCAGTGGATGGCCCCGGATTCCGCACGGGACAAGGCACCCAGCTCTCCTTCCCGGATGCGAGTCTCTCGCCTGAGCAGCAAGCCGCCGTCCACATGGCCCTGTCTGCGCCGGTCAGCATCCTGACCGGAGGCCCCGGCACCGGCAAAACCACCTGCCTGAAAGCCCTGATTACTGCCCTGGAAGCCCAGGGAAAAAGTTATGCTCTGGCCTCCCCCACTGGGCGGGCAGCCAAACGTCTGTCAGAGGCCACTGGGCACTCCGCCAGCACCATTCACCGCCTGCTGGAATTTTCGCCCGGGGCTGGGTTCAAGCGCAATGGGGAAAACCCCCTCGCTGTGGAGTTCCTGGTGGTGGACGAAGCCTCCATGCTGGATGTGTTGTTGACCAACAATCTGCTCAAAGCCCTGCGGCCAGGCACGCATATCTTGTTTGTCGGGGATATTGACCAGCTTCCATCTGTGGGCGCGGGCGACGTACTGCGTAACATGATCGGCAGCGGCGTCTTGCCGGTCACCCGCCTGACAGAGATCTTTCGCCAGGCGGCCGGTTCGCAGATCATCACCAACGCGCACCGCATCAATCAGGGTAACCTGCCGGTTGTTTCATGGAATAATCCCGGTTCCAGCACGGGAAAAGATAGCCGGGATTTCTTTCTTTTCCCGGCCGAGGATGCCGCCGCGGCGGCTGACTGGGTGCTTGACCTTGTGTCGGTACGGATCCCACAAAAATTTGGCTTTGACCCGCTGCGCGACATCCAGGTGCTGGCGCCTGTTTACCGCGGCGCGGCGGGCGTTAATTCCCTGAATGAGCGCCTGCAGGAAAAGCTAAACCCACCCGCGCCGGCCAAGGCCGAGCGCAAGCTGTATGGAATCACCTACCGCGCGGGTGACAAAGTCATGCAAACCCAGAATAATTACGACAAGGATGTCTATAACGGCGATATCGGTTTTATCCGCTCGATTGACACCATCGAACATACGCTGGATGTGGATTTTGAAGGTCGGGTTGTAGCCTATGAATGGAGCGAAGCCGACCAGCTTGCGCTGGCGTATGTCATCTCGATCCACAAGGCCCAGGGTTCGGAATTCCCAGCGGTGGTGATCCCGATCGTGACCCAACACTATATGATGCTGCAGCGCAATCTGTTATATACGGCTGTCACGCGCGCCCGCAAGTTGTGCGTGCTGACGGGCAGTTGGAGCGCCATCAGCATGGCGGTTCACAACTACAAACTGGTCCGCCGGTTCACAGCTTTAGATTGGCGTCTGGGCAATGGCTAATCCCGGGAAGCCCTGTGGGAAGCCCTGTGGGCTCAGCACGCGAACAGTTCCTCGGCCAGGGCGCTGATCTCGGCCCGCATGGTTAGTTTTTCCAGCCAGGCTGCCGGGATGCCCGACTCCCCGTAAAAAGCCCCGGCGATCTGCCCACAAATGGCCGCGGTAGTATCGGCATCGTCTCCCAGATTGGCGGCGGCCAGGATGGCTTCGGCATAGCCATTGGTGTTCCAGAAGCACCACAGCGCCGCTTCCAATGCCTCCACCACGTAGCCGCTGCCCTGGATCTGGTCGCGGGTTTTGTTTTTGTATTCGCCCTGCGCGATGGCCAGTATCTTTTCAGCGGTGATGCCCTGCGGCTGGCTGGCGGACAGCAGTTCCTCTTTCGTCTCGCCACCCAGGGCTCTCACCAGCAATCCGGCATAGAACTGGCAGGCCTGTACACATTCGGCCGCGCCATGCGTGGTGCGCGAACTTTCCGCGGCATATTTGCTGACCAGCATCTGGTCTGGGGCGTAGAACATTGCGACAGGCGCCAGCCGCATCAACGAGCCGTTCCCGGCGCTGTTTCCCCTGGTTGATCCGCTCATGGGTTCCCCGCTGGCTTCAAAACGACCCAGCGCATCCAAAACTGTCCTGCCAATATCGAAGCATTTCCCGTTGCTGGATAAATATCCCTCTCTGGCCCAGCGCAGGTAGCGCTGCATCTGATCCAGCGCATCGAAGCCCTTTTTCTCCACCAGACTGGTCGCCAGACACAACGCCATAGAGGTGTCATCCGTCCATTGGCCAGGTTTGAGCTGGAAGGGCCCGCCCCCGATCATATCGGTCAGCGGTTTAAATCTGCCGCGCGGACTGAATTCCACGCTTGTGCCAACTGCGTCTCCAACGGCCAGCCCAAGCAGGCAGCCGCGGTAACGGTCAGGATTTTTTTTGTGTAATCCCGGTAAGTCCTGTGGATCCAGCATGGAAGTTGTCATGTTTCCTCCTGTATTTTTTGCTGTAATAAAATTGATTTGTGTTCATTTTCATACTCACTCTAAATCCCGAAGGGCTTTTTGACAAGGGTTTTGGCGGCAACTATGGAATAATCCCGGTCCTTGCTTGGGGTTGAATATTTTTGGGAAAAATGATAAAAATCAAGTAACAATATTTCGAGGAGTAGAAGATGGATATTAACTTTTATGCAACCCTGAGATTAATTACAGGTAAAAAAACAGTCACGCTTGATCTGACAGAAGGCATAACTGTCCGCGCCATGTTGGAAAAAGTATTTGAAGCCTACCCGCCGCTCCGCAAAGAACTGATGACCTCTGAAAATGAACTACTTGGGCATGTGCATGTTTTTGTGAATGGGCGCGATGTTCCATACCTGGCGGAAGTACTGGAAACACGTATCCTGGCCTCGGACAAACTGGATATCTTTCCGGCAGTTGGGGGTGGTTAATGCGCATCATTTCGCGCGAAATGCGCGGCATCCCCTTCTTTTTATTGCAAGAATACCTGGTTGAACTTGGCGGCACCCAGGGGCGGGATGATCTCATCACCGGCCAGGGCTGGAAAATAAAACTGACGCGCATGGAACCTTACAGGCTTCATGCCCTGTCTGTCGGCCAGACCAGGCTGGATATGGAATTGGAAGATGAAATTGCCGATCAATTTTTGGAACGCTTTGCCATAAAAACCCTGCGGGCTGGCGCCTGAATCTTCGGGTAATAAAAAAACGGCGCACCTTTCAAAGGTGCGCCGTTTTTTTACGTGCAGAACTCAGGCCAGATCGAGTTCCTTGAGTTTTTCTTCGGTGACGAGACCGTTTTTCCAGCCGCGGGCTTCGTAATAATCAGCCAGCATCTTATCGATTTCGCTCACGTGTCCAAGCGATCCGGGCATAGTGGAGGGCTCAGTGCTAAAGCGTTTCGGCAAATAATCGCTGCCTTCACCAAAACCAGCCTGATTATTGTAAAGACGTTCCAGGTTGTAAATGCGCTCGCCGGTCTTGAGCACATCCGCCGAGGTGAAAGGCACACCCACGATGGCCGAATACTGTTGGGCATACTCATCCGTGCCTTGAGCAAAGGCGCTGAATTTGCACAGATCCATGCTGTCTGAGAAAGCGTGGATATCCTGGAAGATTTTAATGAGACCGCCCTTGCCTTCCCAGGCCAACGGATCGGTTTTGAGCGTGCCGAATGGCATCACACCCAGTTCTGAAGCCGGGGAATAAGCGCGCAGATGGCAGGCGCCACGGTTGCTGGTGGCATAGCCCAGACCGATACCCTTGATGCCGCGTGGATCATAGGCCGGAATGCCCTGACCCTTGACGGTCATCGCAATTTCGGGATGTCCAAAATGCGCGGCAGTGGGATTGGCACCCTCGGCCATAATGTCACCCAGTCCTTCGCGTTTGCCAATTTTTTCAGCGAGTGCGACCATGTTGTCATTGTCGCCCCAGTCCAGTGTGCCATCGGCGGCGCTGGTATAACCCTTTTCGCTGGCTTCCATGAAAATCGAGATGGGATGTCCAATTTCAATGGCATCCATGCCGTAATCGTTGCAGATGTCGATCATCTTGGCCACTACCCGGGCGTCATCGTTGCCCACGTTCGCGCCAACCGACCAGGCTGGTTCGTATTCCACCGATTCCATGCGCAGACCCTTGTAGGGCCCATCCTTTACTTCAACTTCCTTCTTGCAGGCTACCGGGCAGGCGTGGCAGGTGGGATTGTCGACCAGCAGGTTTTCCTTGATGTACTCGCCCGAAATCTTCTCGGCGTGATCGCCAAAAGCGGTCAATGTGCTGTTTTTGGTTGGCAGGCCGCCGATGCTGTTGGTGATGTTCATCAAGACGTTGGTGCCGTAAACCGAGAGACCGCCTTTGCGCGGGCTGGTGATGTTTTCTTCGGCCATGATGACTTTCAGGGCGCGATCATGTGCAGCCTTCCAGTCTTCGCGGTTGGCAGCTTTGACGATCTTCTTTTCGGTCTTGATCACAATGGCCTTCAAGTTCTTGGAGCCGCCCACGCAACCGGTGCCGCCGCGCCCGCTGGCGCGGTCGTTTTCATTCATCCAGCAGGCAAATTTGACAAGTTTCTCGCCGGCAGGGCCGATGGTAATCACCGACAGGTCTTTTTCGCCGTATTTTTCCTTGAAGTACTTGACGGTATCATGAACGCCCATGCCCCATACTTCATTTGCATCCAGGATTTCAAATTCGCCATCATGAATGAAAACATACACCGGTTTTGGGGATTTGCCCTTGAAGATCAGGCCGTCATAGCCCGACCAGCGCAGGCGAGCCGCAGACCAGCCGCCGTGATGGCTATCGGTAATCGTTCCGGTCAGCGGGGATTTTGTTACTACGGCCATTCTGCCGCTCATATTGGCTTCGGAGCCGGTCAGTGGGCCGTTCATGAAGCATAAAATGTTATCAGGAGAAAGCGGGTCAACCGTAGGCCCATTATCAAATACATACTTGTCACCCAATCCACGCCCGCCGATATATTTGAGTTTGAAATCCTCTGGAATGGGCTTGAATTCAACCTTGCCCTGGGTCAAATCAACGTGGGCAATTTTATCTGCATAACCACCGAGTTCCATATGTTCCTCCTGACAAAATGTATGGTATTTTTGGGTTCGATCATTAAAAATCGTTGAAATACCGATTCCTGAAACCAAAAACAATCGAAAAGCAAACGAAGTTGGACGCGTAATCCAACCTTGCATAGTATTAGGATAACCATACGATTAAAAATATTCAAGATTTAAGGAATTCCTTAACGGGTTCATTACCTTTGTCACTGGGGCGGGGTGATATTCATGTGATCTGGATTTGTCCCCAAAAGCCAGTGATCTTTCATATTTTGACGCCCCGAGTCAACTCCAGGCGGTCTTCCTTCGTGCCTGGCCGGACGAACACTTGCTTTGGGATCGTAAAACCTGGAAATTACCAATCTTGCAAGCTTGCCGCGAACAATGATCCAGGCCTTTCCCTGTGTTGAGCTCCATTTTTTGTATTGCATGCTCTGGTGGCATGTGTTAAACTTATAAAACGATAAGGAAAAACTTAGGGTCTTGTTTATATATGGATAAGATCGAACCTCTGCATGCCTTTGAGCAGCTCAAGTTGCTGGCCGATTCGCGCCGGATGAACCTTTTGCGCCTGCTCATGGCGGAACCTGCTACGCTGACCCAACTTGGGGTCAAGGTAGGTGAATCGCCAGCCTGGGTGCGCCACCATGTAAAAATCATGGAAGCTGCCGGGCTGATAGATATCCACGAAGTGCGGGTAACTGCCGGAGTTACAGAGAAATTCTATAAAGCCAGAGCCTCCGCCTTGTTGTTGCAGGAACTCATCCTGCCAAAGACGAAAAAGCCGGTCATTATTTTTTCCGGCAGCCACGATACTGCCATTGAGCACATTGCCAGCCAGCTTTCCCGCCATGTTTCCATTCTAACCTTGCCAGTTGGCTCGCTGGATGGGCTTGTGAACCTGCGCCAGAGGCTTTGCCATGTGGCAGGTGCACACTTGCTGGATGCGGGTGGTGAATACAATACGCCCTTTGTCCGCCACTTGTTTCCTGACCGTGCAGTAAAGCTGATGACCCTGGCCAACCGCACCCAGGGTTTGATCGTTGCGCCCGGCAATCCGAAAACCGTTCGTTCGCTGGCTGACCTGGGTCGCCCAGAGGTGACGTTTATCAATCGTAATCCCGGTTCCGGCACACGCTTATGGTTGGACAAGGAATTTAACCGTCTGGGTCTCCTGCCCGGCATGATCCGAGGTTATGAACATTTTGTCAGCACGCACAGCGATGCAGCCCAGGCTGTTCTGACCGGAAAAGCCGATGCCGCCATTGGCATCCAGGCGGCTGCACGTGAAGCCAGCCTCAACTTTATCCCGCTTTTTGAGGAACGCTACGATCTGATATTCCCAGATGAAATGGCGCGCCTGGTTGGGCCGTTGCTCGACCATTTGCAGACCGCCTCTTTCCGCCGCGAGCTCAACTCTCTGACGGGCTACAACACTGCCCACAGTGGGGAACACATTCAACTTTAGGAGGATTACCATGAAACTAAGTGCCCGTAATATCTTGAAAGGAAAAGTAGTTAAGGTCATCAAAGGTGCCGTCAATGCCGAAGTGACCATTGAGCTGCCAGGCGGCACACAGCTTGTTTCCATCATTACCAATGCCTCAGTGGAAAGCCTGGAACTCCAGGAAGGCAAACAAGCCTATGCCGTTATCAAAGCCTCCAATATCATGGTGGGCGTCGATTAAACCTGCAATGTTAAGCGATTAACCGTTGTTCGCTTCGGCCTGACGCATTCATCCCGTATGGAAAGTGCCCACCCACAGGACAAATGTAAGTTCGATAACGTTCTAATAGCAAGCCCGGCGGGTTTGTTTACCCGCCGTTTTAGGCCCAATCCAATCATCAAATTAAGAGGAGAAAAGATGACAATTAATACCCGCAATCTAGTATGGAATAAACCCGGTTTTTGGTTAGGGTTCAGCCTGACCCTGATCCTGGCCGTTGCCTTGGCTGCCTGTGCACCAGCCGCGACTCCCACTGCCGCCCCGGCGGCAACAACTGCCCCTGCTGCTGCGTCTGCCGCTGCTCCTTCTGGACAAAGCAATAACGCTGGCAGCAATAATCTAATCCTGGCTACTACCACTTCCACCCAGGATTCCGGTTTGTTGGATGTACTCATCCCCATGTTTGAAAAAAGCTCCGGGCTGACGGTTAAGACCGTGGCGGTTGGCTCTGGTGCCGCCATTACCATGGGTCAGCAAGGTAATGCTGATGTCCTGCTGGTGCACTCGCCCGCCGCTGAGAAGCAATTTATGACAGACGGTTGGGGCAAGGATCGCGCCCTGATCATGCACAATGACTTCATTATTGTTGGCCCAACCGCCGACCCGGCCAAGATCAAGGGTCTGGCTGTGGTGGATGCTTTCAAGGTTCTCGCCGCCACAGGCGCCGCGGATGCCACCAAGGTGCAGTTCTTTGGCCGCAATGACAAATCCGGCACCAGCGTCATGGAGTTGAGTCTTTGGAAAAAGGCCGCTGTCGACCCGGTCGGCGCCAAGGCTGCCTGGTATGCCAGTACCGGCCAGGGCATGGGCCAGACTCTGACACTTACTTCACAGAAGGCTGGCTATACCATTACTGACCGTGCCACCTACCTGGCCAACAAGGATAAGCTGCAGCTCGATATCCTTGTACAGGGCGACAAATCCCTGCTGAACGTTTACCATGTAATCACTGTCAACTCCGATAAGTGGCCCAAGGTAAACTACACCGGCGCGATGACCTTTCTCAAGTATATGACAGATCCAACCACCCAGGATTTCCTGAGCAAATTTGGGGTGGATAAGTACGGCCAACCGCTGTTCTTCCCGGATTCCACCAAGACCGATGCTGATCTGGGCCTGAACTAGGCTCAATGCGCAGGGCATACCCTGCATGTTTGTAGTTGAACCAATGTCCCGCAGGTTTGGGCAGCAGGTTATCCTGCTTGCAAGGAACCTGCGGGATTTTTCTCAAATCAATCCGCCATTATTTGGGACTTATGCTCTCATTTATTCAATCTTTGATGAACGACCCGGAAGTCTGGGATGTCACCCTGCTATCACTGAAAGTTTCGGGGATAGCCACTCTGATCAGCGTGCTGATCGGTCTGCCTTTTGGCACCTTCCTGGCGCTCTCCAAATTCTCCGGCCGTTCGGTGGTTTTGACCATTGTAAATACGGGTATGGCCTTGCCTCCGGTTGTGGTTGGGCTGGCAGTGGCGATGACGCTCTGGCGCTCGGGTCCTTTGGGAGATTTCAACCTGATTTATACCCCGGCTGCCATCGTGATTGCCCAAACGATCATTGCCGCGCCGGTAGTGACAGGGCTGACAGCGGCGGCACTTCAGCAACTTGATACCCGTTTGCAGTTGCAACTGCTGGGACTGGGCGCATCCATCCCCCAGATGATCCTCAGTCTGTGGTGGCAGGCGCGCTTGCCACTGCTTGCCGCCCTGATGGCCGGCTTTGGCTCGGTCATTTCGGAAGTGGGCGCCTCCATGATGGTGGGTGGTAACATCCAGGGCCAGACCCGGGTATTGACAACCGCTATTGTATTGGAAACCAACCGGGGCGAATTCGAACGCGCCATGCTCCTGGGTGCTTTGTTGCTGATGATTACCCTGTTGATCAACTATGCCCTCACTAAAATTCAGCAGGGTGGAGCCCGGCAGCGATGAGCGCATTGATTGAGATCAGTGATCTGGTTGTCCGCCGTGGGAAACGTTCTGTTGTGGAAATCAAGGCCCTGACAGTTGAAAAAGGCGAAATCCTGGCAGTGATCGGGCCAAATGGCGCAGGCAAGAGCAGCCTGCTCCTTGCAATGGCCCGACTGCTCCAACCAGATAAAGGCGAGTTATGGTGGGATGGAGTTTCTTTGAAAGAAATAAGTTCCCTGACGTATCGCCGCCGAATTGGATTGGTGCTGCAAGAACCGCTGCTCCTGGATTTGCCGGTATTTGGAAATGTGGCGCTCGGTTTGCGCTTCCGGGGCACCCCGGCGGCAGAAGTCAATGAGAAAGTGGCACGCTGGCTTAAACGCCTGGGCATCGAAGCTCTGCGTGAGCGCCCGGGTTCGCAACTTTCAGGCGGTGAGGCCCAGCGCGTCAGCCTGGCACGCGCTTTTGTTCTAAACCCCGAATTGCTTTTACTGGATGAGCCTTTCAGCGCCCTGGATTCTCCTACTCGCCTGCGCCTGTTGGAGGATTTGAAGGCCATTCTGGCCGAAACCGGTACAACCACCATTCTCATCACCCATGACTTGAAGGAGGCCTCCCGTCTGGCCAGCCGCGTGGCTGTCATGCTGGATGGGCAGATCGTTCAGATAGGTCCGCCGCAGCAAGTCTTTGCCAATCCTGTCAATTCGGCCGCCGCGGATTTTCTGGGAATGCAAAACTGATTCGTTCTGGATAACCAAAAGAGGTCATACCATCAGATATGGTATGACCTCTTTTTTTACTTTAATAATTGGATGGGAATTCTTTGCCTGAATTTTAGAGTGGTTCGTGGTTTGGATTGGTGCCGCACCACACACATACGGGTTTGTCGAACATATTGCATTCTTTTGCATTTGAACAACGCCGGGCACTCACGCGCGGTGCATCGGGTAGAAAATCGATCGGGTAGATAAATTCGGTTTCGAAGTTAACTTCGTGCCCAACGTGATCACAAAAATGAACTTTCACAACTTCCCATTTTTTGTCTGCCATAAAAGTACCTCCAGTAATGATCTTAGTTTACGCCGTCATGTCCAATACTGAAAGTGACAGGCGTCATGAAAGTAGATGACAAAGGTTATAATTTCGGATGAGATGCATCCATTTCGTCATAATTTCACTTACGTTTTTGCAGTCTGTAGATACTTCCTGTGTAGTCAGCCACATACAACTCTCCGCTGTCATCCAACCCAAATGTGCTGATTTTGAAACCCGTCTGGAACAGTAGCAATGGTGCCTGGCCCTGGAAGGGTGTTGGCAAACCCCAGATGGTGCCGGAACAATAATCGCCATAAAAATAAATACCCTGCCATTCCGGCAGCGCTTCGCCGCGGTAAACATACCCACCCGTTACAGCACACTCTGGGCCGTGTGGATATTCGGCGGCCGGGGATGTAAAACCTGGCTGGTTGCTGCCTTTGAATGGGTGATTGCCTTCCATTTTATTCCATCCAAAGTTTAGCCCGCCGGGTGATCCGGCTGGTACAAAATCGATTTCTTCCCACAGGTCTTGACCTACATCTCCGATCCATAAATCGCCAGTCAGGCGGTCAAATGAAAAACGCCATGGGTTGCGCAGTCCCAGGCTCCAGATTTCCTTGAGACCCTGTCCATTTGTAACAAAGGGATTGCCGGCTGGGATGGCGAACGGATCACCGTGATCAACATCCAATCGTAGGATTTTACCGAGCAGCGTATTGGCGGATTGGCCGTTCCCGTAGGGGTCGCCCTGTGATCCGCCGTCCCCCAAACCAATGTAAAGATATCCATCCGGCCCAAATGCCAGTCCACCGCCGTTATGGTTAGAAAAAGGTTGTTGGACAAACAATAGTTTTTTTTCACTGGCCGGGTCGGCCCGCTCACCGCTGGCGCTAAAACGCGCGATGTGGGTGTTTCCGTTCTTGTCAGTGTAATTGACGTAAAAATAACCGTTTTGAGAAAAATGAGGATGGAAAGCCAGCCCAAGGAGACCCTGCTCCGAGCCCTTGCTGCCAACCCGCTCGCTGATATCCAGGAACAGTGTACCCTGGAGCTGGTTGTTTTTGATGATCATGATTCGCCCGGCCTGCTCAACGATGAACACGCGCCCCGAACCATCGTGGGCACTCTGTATATCCGTGGGGGTATTTAGCCCGCTGGCAACCGTTGCCCATCCATACCCGCCTGGTTCCGGGATTTTTAGGGCGTTGTGCGCGTTGGTCGGGGTTGGCGGGGGTGTCAAACTGGCAATAGGCTGGGGGGTAATGCTCGGACTCAGTCTGGTTGTGGCTGGCGTCACCACGGATGTGTTTGCTTCGGTTTGCTTGGCAAATCGCGTGGGGGTTTGCATAGGGGTCGCGCAGGCGGCCATCATCCACAGCAGGCCCCCAGCCATACAGCTTATTCGAATTACATCGTTCAAACTTTTTCGATAATGATACGAAAATGTCATCGATAATATCCAGCACCGGTAGACCCATGATCAGG
>CAIWAX010000188.1 GCA_903910795.1 uncultured Anaerolineae bacterium | reverse complement strand
TTCATGGCATGAGCCGGGGCTTCAGCCCCAGGCGCGCCTGGCAAAAAGACATCTTGACATAAATCGAAAACGCTTAACTTGTGACTGATGCGCTTAGGGCTTTTTGCAGTTGAGTCATCTTTGGAAGTCTCTGATCTATTTGTTTTCCAGCAGTTTTTGAATCTCCGCGCCGATATCCAGCGGGTTGATGGCGGGTTCATAACGGTTGACTACTTCACCATTTTGACCGATCAGAAATTTGGTAAAGTTCCAGCGGATTTTCCCATCCGGGTTGGCCTGATCCTGTGTGGTCAGGTACTGGTAAAGCGGGTGGGCATTCTCACCGTTCACTTCAATTTTGGCAAAAACCGGAAAGGTCAGGCCGTAATTGATCTGGCAAAACTGCTGGATCTCCTCGTTGCTGCCCTGTTCCTGCTTTCCGAACTGGTTGCATGGAAAGGCCAGGATTTCCAGTCCCCTGGCGTGCCAGTTGTTGTACAGTTCCTGGAGATCCTTATATTGGGGGGTGTAACCGCATTTGCTGGCTGTATTGACGACCAGCAGCAGCTTGCCCTGGTATTGTGACAGGGGTTGTGGCTTTCCGTGCGCATCTTCAACGTTAAAATCATAAATTTTTGGCATGTTGTCCTCACGAATAATGGGTTGAATGGATAAGGTTGGCGATAAATTTGGTCAGGTACTGATACCGGCCAGATAGATTCTGGCTACCTCATTGATCGTTTCAACCGGCAGGGGCGCTTCGCCGGCGTGTGCGGGATAGAAATACGGGAACATGATGCCCAGCAGCGACCAGACGGCCACACCGGCGGGCATCTGGCGGAATTCTCCGTTTTGCATGCCGGTCTGCAGAATGGATTGCAGTTTGTTGATAAATTTTTCGTGATAGATTGTGTCAAATTCGCGGCGCGACTCTGGGCTGAGGTGGTAAATCTCTTGCATGAACAGCCGGATGGTTGCGCGCTGTTCAGGTGGTTGGCTCAGGATGTATTCGATGAACAGGCGAATATGCTCAACGCAGGTCAGCGGCTGGAGCACGATAGCGTTCAACGCGCTGTCCATGTCATTCAAATATAACCTCAGGATGGCCAGGAAAAGCTCCTCCTTATCCTTGAAGTAATAATACAGGGCCGCCTTGGAAACACCCAGCGCATCCGAGATCTCGCGCATCGACAGACCGTAATAGCCTTTTTGGATGAAAAGGTTTTTCGCGGTTTTGATGATCTGATCTGGCAGTCCGGTCTCTAAATTTGCCATATCTCAATTGTAACCTTTCTGCACATAACCTGAAAGTGAAACCGGCTATTTAAGCATTGCGCCCAGCAAACCCGAGACAAAAGGGATCAGCCATAGTACCCAGACCACCAGGCTGAACTTATGAAACTGGACCAGAACTTTCTCCTGTTTGAGCAGCAGCACCACACTGCCCCAAATGGCATGACCGAGCATAAAGGCGATCGCCAGCGCGCCGGTAATACCGTGGAAATCCAGATCCATTCTGCCAGCCAGCCGGCCCATCAGGGTCGTGCCGGTGGTGTCAAAGAGCAAGCCGGCCCAGAAAAATAACACGTGACGGGGGATCAGCCTGCCAGCCAACCTTTCACTCCATACGCCGGTGGTGTAGAGGGCCAGGGCAGAGAACATACAAACAATCGCAACGATCAAGGTCACAGACATTAGTTTTTGGCCTGCGTGCCAGCCGGTTGCAACTGGTTGATGTGTTTCTGTTCATCCTGGCGATTCTTTAGCCCCAGGGTCAGCACAACCAGCACGACCGCCATACCGCCGATCGACAGGTAAGCGGCGCTGTAGCCGCTGACGCCGCCGCCCGCCGAGGCCGCCACCGCTCCCACCAGCGCGCTGCTGATCAATTGCCCGATGCTGGTAAAGATCGCAATCGCACCCTGGGCCGAGGTGCGCTCAGATTCCGGCGCCTCGTTCAGCATGATGTAGCGCACCGGCGCACCCAGCAGGGCCGAAAGACCCAACCCGATCGTCACCCCGGCGCTGATGAACATCCATAACTCGCTGTTCCAGGCCCCCAACATCAGCGCGCCGACTGCCAGCAGGAACGTACCCGCGCCGACCACCATCCGTGATCCAAATTTATCCAGCAGACGCCCAACCAGTGGAGAACCCACGGCCAGGGCCAGCACAACCGGCATGAGCAGGTAGCTGGCGGTGTGTTTGTTGACCAGATTGGGCATGGCCGCCATGGCCAGGGCCGGGATGAAGACCATGCTGACTTCGCCGATACCGGCGCCGGCGGAAAGCGCGCTGGCCAGCACCGACTGGCGGCTGTTGAACAGGCTCAAGCGCAGAACAGGGTCCTGGGCTTTCTTTTCGATATTGATGAAAATGACCAGCAGGACAACCGCAGCCAGCAGGAAAGGCCAGATGGCAAGTGAGCCCAGGCTTGCCAGAAAATTACCCGTATCGATCTGGTTGAGCCCGTAAGCAAAGGCGCTCAGCAGCAGACTCAGCGCCAGCATGCCGGGCCAATCAAAGGCGCGGCGGGTGGCTGCGTGTTGGGCGGGCAGCAGGCGCCAGCTCATCACCAGTACCACTACCGCGATTGGCAGGTTGATGATAAACAGCCACTGCCAGCTTGCGACCGTCATGATAATGCCGCCCAGGATCGGGCCCACCAGAAATGCCAGCCCAAAGACAGCCCCGATCAGGCCCAGCGCGCCGCCGCGTTTTTCAGGCGGGAAGGTATCGCCGATCACCGCGCTGGCAACCGGGAAAATGCCGCCTGCGCCAAAGCCTTGCAGGGCGCGCCCGATCAGCAGCATGGCGTACAGGTTGGCGGGCGAGAGTGCCACGATCAGCGAGCCCAGCCCGAATAGAAACACATCCAGTACGTAAATCGAGCGGCGCCCAAACATGTCTGAAAACTTAGCCATCATGGGCGTGCCGATCAGGTTGAAGAGCACGTAAATGGTGAAAGTCCAGGTCAGGGCGCGGTCGCCGACCTGGAAAAAACGTTGGATAGCGGGCAGGGCGGGGGCCACAATGGCGATATCCAGCGCCCCCATCAGCACGCCTAGAAAGAGAACCACTAAAATCTGGTTACGGGTCTTGTCGTTCATGATCAATACACTCCTTGAGTAAACTATACTTACTGACCGGTCAGTAAGTATAGTTTACTCAAGGAAGGGGGTTTCTGTCAAGGCTCATTTTTGTTGCGCAGTGAAATCTCTTGATCATCTCCATGCGCAAAAAAACCGGCCATAGCTTTCCTGGCCGGTTTTTCTTATTGCTGCCACGTGTGAAATTAGCGGGATTTGTAATCCAGTTCGATAAATTTATAGGATAACTTGCTGCCGCGTAAGCCAAAATCATCTGCCATGTGAATGATTTTGGCATCCAGCCCGCGTTCGGATTTCTTGATTTCATCCGCCACTGCCTGGGCGCTGGTCATATCTACGGCATAACCGGTCACAATCTTCAAAAGTTGGATGAAAGCCCGGCCCAGTTCTTTTTCATCAAAATTTTCCGGCAAAGTTATACCGGCGGGTGTAATTTCAATATTCCACTGGTTATAAGCGGATGTTTGATTGATATTATTCAGCAGGTACTCGGCAGCCGGACCGCCAGCGAATGAGTCGATCAATTTGTAAAGCCCAAAAACCTCGGCAACGAAATATTCTTTTAGCAGGGCGATATTTTCCCGGCCGGCCTGCCCGGTATCGGTCAGGATCCTTTGCGCGATGGGCTTGAACTCGGCATTTAGATCAGCCAGATACAGATCAGCGGCTTTAACGCGCAGCAGAATATTTAGCCCGGTGAATAGGTTGGCGGAATTGCCATCGCGCGTGGCTGTCATCCAGGCCTGAAAGTGCCCCAATTTGGCGGCGTGGATTTCAATCGCATAATTATTGATATAGCCTTTTTGCCGGCATTCAGCCACCATCTTGTCAATTGTCTGGGCATCCGTGCCCAGGAGCGTGTGCAATGCCTGACCTGCCAGTTTTTTGGGGGTTTCTGTAAAAGTTGATGTGGAAATATTATTACTGGTGGTAATGATGTTATTCTGCGAATTCGTAAAGATCAGCGCCAGACTGAAGACGGTCTCATTCCGGATTTTGAGGCTGGATTCTTCCTCGAGGCCTTCCTTGATGAGGAGGCGGTAAACGAGCATCCCGAGGGCAATCAACAGGTAAGAGCTGAGATAGGGGATGTTATAAAGGTAGTTTAGGGTGTTGTATACGTTCTGGGGCAGTGTCGCCTGGTTCCATGAGACGTAAGCAAAAAACGTGTCCGCGATGGATCTGATAATGTTGGACCACAGGATAAGCCCCCAGACGGTGGACAGGCGC
The DNA here is from genome assembly GCA_903910795.1 of uncultured Anaerolineae bacterium. Taxonomy (GTDB): domain Bacteria; phylum Chloroflexota; class Anaerolineae; order Anaerolineales; family Villigracilaceae; genus UBA5195. The sequence goes on along the minus strand of CAIWAX010000188.1, from coordinate 6,246 downwards.
CCGCGTTGTAAATTCATCATGATGCCCAGGCTGAGGCCGAACATAAACAAATCGGTGATCGCGTAGAACAGATTGATCACGGTTTCCAACCAGCGCGCCGGGTCGGCGTTTACAAATATTTGCGGGAGGATAAAGGTGGCGATAAAAATAAGAAAAACGACATTCGCGATTGTCAGGGTGAACATCTGTTGCTGATTTAGATCGATCTTAAAAGACCGGAACCGGAGAATGAACGCCATGAAGAGCGGAAATGTGCCCACCACCCAGAATAAATCGGCCGGGGAGGGGAACGGCGTTTCTTGCTGGTAGGCAATTGTAAAATAAAGCCAGAGCACTTCGGCAATTGCCCACATTGCCAGCCCCAAAAACAGCCACCCCCAAATCCGCCTGGAGACTTCACCGGGATTGGACGAATGCCAGCCCACATAAACTGTCACGGCGGCGATCAGCGCGTAAACTGGCGCAATCGCTGCGAAGAGGAATGCGATAAAATCATCACCGCCGATGTGAAAGTATGAAATCACAAGCAGGGCCAGTGCCTGGCCCAATACCAGGATGGCAGACAGACGGAACCTGAAGTTGTTCTTGAATAAATCGCGCATATCTGGAAAGTCCTGTTTGGGTTCGGGAACAGTAATGACTTGTGCTGATGATTATATTCCAAAACAGCCGTAACCTATTTGATATAGGCTCATTTTGTCACGATTGCATTATGAAAAATATCACTCCGGCCCTTGATTCCGTCTCACACGCGAATAGGCGTGCGCCCTCCTCGCAAACCGCCCCCACCGGCGCCAATATTGGATAAAATACATCCGGGTTGTTATACCCATCACGGCCAGAAATTGCATTTTTTTGCTTAAGTGGAAAACCGCAATTTGTGACCGTGGGTATTATATCCACAAAACCCACGGGTTCGATCTTCCCCAACTTGATTGGTTCACTTTATTCGTATAACCTGGAGATTTCGATGGATCAAATGCACCCTGTTACAAGCGAAGACGATATTTACCCGCGCTACCGCCAGACGCCGGTCGGGGCGCTGCTGCGCTATCACAACCTGGGCACCGGGCTGGATGCCCACACCCAGGCCAGCCTGCTGATCGGCATGTGCATGGATAACCGCAAGCACCTGCGCATCCCCGACAATTTCGCTTACATCATCCGCGCGGGCGGCGCCAACCTGCGCTACAGCGAGTTCAAGGTTTCCTACGCCATCGCGGTCGGCGGCGTGCGCGCCATCGCGCTGATCGGTCACACCAACTGCGGCATGGTCAACCTGATGTCGAAGAAGAGCGCCTTCATTCAAGGGCTGGTGGAGACAGCCGGCTGGTCGCAGGGCGCTGCCGAAGATCATTTCTTCCATTTCGCGCCCATGTTCGAGATTGGGAACGAGATCGATTTTGTCTCGAGCGAGGCCAGGCGCCTGCGCCTGCGCTACCCGAAGATTCTGGTCGCGCCGCTGATGTATAAAGTGGAAGATAACCGCCTGTATTTGCTGGAGGAGGAAGCATGAGCAAACTAAACGGCAAGACCGCCATCATCACGGGCGGGACGAGCGGGATTGGCAAGGCCACCGCGCTGTTGTTCGCGGCGGAAGGCGCAAGCGTGGTCTTCAGCGGGCGGCGGGCCGAACTGGGCGCGGCACTGCAGGCCCACATCCGGGCGCAGGGCGGGCAGGCGCTCTTCGTGCAAACCGATCAGACCGACCCGGAGCAGTGCGCCCACCTGGTGGAATGCGCGGCGCGGGAATTTGGGCACATCGACATCCTGTTCAACAACGCCGGCATCGTCACGCACGGCACAGCCGAAAGCACCAGCGAGGAAACCTGGGCCCAGACCCTGGCCGTCAACGTCACGGCCGTCTGGCGCATGTGCAAACTGGCGCTGCCCGAACTGCGCAAGGCGGGCGGCGGGGTGATCGTCAACAACGCCTCGGATTGGGCGGTGGTGGGCGGCAAAGGCGCGCTGCCGTATGCCGTCAGCAAGGGTGCGGTGGCGCAGATGACGCGCAGCATGGCGCTCGACCACGCCGCTGAGCATATCCGCGTCAACGCCGTCTGCCCGGGCGATACCTTTGTGGAGCGCTGGCTGGAGAAGGGCTACTACGAACATTCCGACCCGGTCTCGCTGGAGGCCGCCAAAGCCGCGGCGGCGGCCTACCTGCCGATGGGGCGCTTCGGCCAGCCGGAGGAGATCGCCCGCGCAGTCCTCTTCCTGGCTTCGGATGATTCATCCTTCATGACCGGTCACCTGCTGCTGGTGGATGGCGGCAACACGGCGCAGTAAAAAAAGACTTCGGAAATCTTAAAGATTTCCGAAGTCTGGTCTGATGGGTAATCATTTCTGGGTTACACTCGATTCTCTTAGTATCCGTGGTGGATATATAATGCCCTCGGTCACAAATGCGGAGCACTATGTTACGGTTTTCCTCTTAAGCAAATAAGCGCAATTTGTGACCGTGAAGGGCATAAACACAAAAGAGTCTGAATTTATGTCTTTGATCATTGGTATCCTGCTCACTGCTTTGTTTTTCAGCGTCTTTGTCGCAGCGCTCATCATTTATGAGCGCATCCGCCCCAAAAAGATCGTTTATTGGGATCCTGCCAGCGATTCGGATGACTTCGATGCTGGGATTGCGTGGTGGGTATTGCCTGATATTAACAGACCCGCCGGTGAGCATTTTGGGGAATTCATCATCTCAAAAATATTGCATGAAGCGCTTTTCTCATTGGGCATCGTTCACTCGCTTGGTAAACTATCCCATGATCTCAGGTTGGACGCCTACGAAGAAGTTGTCTTGATCGGGCAGGGGGTGGTGGCTGCCGCGGAAATTTTACGCAAGCAAGCCAACTCTTTATCGCAACCCGTTTATGATTGGCATTGCAGCGAACAAATCGAACCCGAAAGAATAGTATATAGAATGAAGGTGGATGCAAATGATGTACGCCGGGAGTTATTGGCCCTGGCTGATTTCATGAGCGATGCAGTCTCAAAGAATTACGCTGTCGAACTTTGGCTTTAGGCGGTGAGTACCCCTCAAAATGAATACGGGAAAGACAGTCGCGGGATATTCTAAAGCAACGAATTGGATAGATTTAGTGTTTTTATTTGTGCATCCCGTATATTTTATCGTTAGGCTTAAGGAGAAAGTCGAATGTATATAAGATTGGTTGAATTTAGCTTGGGTACCGGTAAACGCCAGGCGGCTGAGGCAGTAGCCGATAAGCTCATCCCTGCCGTTCGAATGCAGTCGGGCTGTGAACGCGCTGAATTTTACATGGATGATGAGGCTGGCGAGTATGGCTTTATCGTCCTGTTTGCATCGAAAAAAGCCGCTGATGATGCCTATTCCGTCATCTACCCGATTTTTAGTGCAGCCAGCGCTGCAGCCGGGGTCATCGGGAAACCCAGCATACGCACGCTTGAAGTTTATCAACCGAAGTAACAGCCGCCTCCCAAACCCGGGTAATGATCTACTCATCAAGGAGTAGGCTTCCACCGGGGTGTACTGATGGAAAGTTCCAGACCATCATAGGCATCCCGGGTTTTTTTCATTTATTCCCAAATCGATTGCGCAGTGCAAATTTGCTGAAACCGCCGGGCAGGCACATTCAAATTGACAGTACGGCAGCGCAAGGTCGTCGATTGCCTGACACTTTTAATGTTAACCAGAGGAGATAGCGAAGATGATAGAAATCGTAAATCCAACCAGTAAGCAACAACTGGATCAGGTACGCAATTTAATGCGTGAATTTTTGAATTGGCATCGCCATCGTCATTTGGAAGACCTTGAACTCATCGACGCATATTTTGATGCAAAGGCTTTTGAAGAAGAACTGGCCTCCTTACCAGGCAAATACGCACCACCCAGGGGCCGTCTCCTCTTAGCCTTCTATGATGGGCAACCAGCAGGCTGCGTGGCCCTGAGAGCCATGGATGCGCAAGCCTGTGAGATGAAACGCATGTTTGTCTATACTCAATATCAGGGCAAGGGAGTCGGGCGCGCACTTGCGGAAGCCCTCGTTCACGAAGCCCAAACGATTGGGTATGCATCGATGTGGCTTGACACAAGCGTCAGACAGATGGAAGCCCAGAGCCTATACCAAAGTTTGGGCTTCAAGAAAACCGATCCATATTACGAACTTCCCAAAAGGCTTGAGAATTGGCTGGTTTTCATGGAGTTAAAGCTCTAACTGGTGACCAGCATAAGTTAAGGCCAAAAACGCCCAACGATCAACAACAGCGTCACTTGCCCGTATTGTGCTGGCGTTTGACGTTATTGTTCCTGGCCCCGGAGGATTCCGCCTTCATGACCGGTCGCCTGCGGTTGGTGGACGGCGGCAACACGGCGCAGTAAGAAAAGACTTCGGAAATCTTAAAGATTTCCGAAGTCTGGTCTGGTGGATGGGGTATAACGTCTGCCTTCAAGACCGGCTACTTGTTGCCGGTTATTACAAGCCTGTCATTGGAAGGTAGGTCACCTGTCCGGATCAGGTTGTAATTACCGATGGTAAATTCCTCTGTATATGCACAATAGTTGGGTGTTGAACCACCGATTCGATTGGATGCGCGTGTTGTTCCAATTGGTTCTATCGTCAGATAGGTTGAAATTCAGCCTTTTCCATAACTTTTAATTTTACAGCTATTGGGCCCATCTGAAATCATGTGGATCGTCCAGCCGTCCGGGAACGGGACGACCGGGGTCGTGGAGGGCTCGTAGTGGGTCGTAAATTCAACGTGATAGATGTATTCATTGGGCTCTTCGGGCAATAGCGCGCCGGGGATGAGCTGGTCAGGGTAATTCTGCTGCCACCATTGGCTGGCCGGCTCCAACTTGAGCAAAATGCGGGCTTCCGGGGGCGGGGCAGCATTGACCGCCAGATACTGGCTGGCTGGGATAAATAATTTCCGATAGGCCTCATTGCTGAAACCCTGTTTATAGCTAAAAAACAAATCGATGGTGATGCGGCAGGCTGTATCGAGGTTCCCATCCTCGGGCGCGGAATCATAAGGAGTTTTTGTCGCGTAGGGGGGCAGCGGCGAACCAGTTGGGATCGGGCCGGGTGTTGCTCCAATTTTTTCTGGAATTTTAGCGGTTGGCGGCGAGTCGGAGGACACGGGCGAACCTGCCGGGATTGTCCCGGCTGCCGGTTCAATTCCTGCCGGATTTGCAAGCGGCGGTTGCCCACAGGCTGCCAGTGAAACCACCAGGAGTATCAAAATTCCGCTGAAATATTTCATGCCAGACTCCCATCACAATCGCGTCACCGTTCAGGCCCCGTTTCGGGGTACTTTCCTCAAGATTACTCGATATCCCCGAAATCCGCTACTTTTCGGCGCAAGAAAAGACATCGGAAATCTTTAAGATTTCCGATGTCTGGTCTGATGGGTAGGGCGTTTGCTTTGCAGAATATAAAAGAGCCTTTATCAATATCGAGGTGGTTTCTGGTAGAACCGGTTGACGTAACTACAATTGATATTTAGAATGGAGATATGAGCTTCAATCAACGTCACAAAGCAGGGCGCGATATCCCGGAAATATTTGACGGCGAGGTTGTCATTCTTCCATTGGTAAAATCCACTTTGATGATCATGATGAATGGCTTTTGGTGGAAGCAAAAGCGCATGTTGGAGAAATTGAAAGCAAATGCGGCGCAACCCATCCAGTCAGCCAACAAAAAATCCATTTGGCGCTCGAAAAGACAGGCCGGGGTTTTGATAGCCAGTCAGAACCTGTTGAAAATTGGCTTGAACCTTATTATCAATACGCAAATCGCCTGGCAGTTTTGTATTTTTTGATGAAAGAGTGTGACCCAGCGGTCAACGTTCATTTGTTATTCATTTATTTTTATGGCGAAAATCGGGAAAATGCTATTTGTCCGCGAAACGAGCAAGAATGGCTGCCAAAACTTCAGGAAATGAATGCGCGGTTAGGTGTCAACAAAGATTGTGAATCGGCGCAGCGGGTTCATTCTCTTTTCTTGCCGGTGAATCCGGCTGGCGTAGGAGAACGTTCCAGGCCAAAAGGCGGCTAATACAGCGTTTCTCAGAAACCAGCAGGTTAGGGCTTGTAAAAGTATTATTCCGCATTTTTGATTCGCCCTCTCAACCCCCATCCCCCGCCTTCCCCCAAATCCAAGAACGGGATTTAGGGGAAGGGGCCAAAATCTGGCGGCAAACAGGTTTCCCCTCCTCCAAATACCCCGGTTTTGGGGATTTGGGGGAGGCAGGGAGGGGGTCGAG
>CAIWAX010000187.1 GCA_903910795.1 uncultured Anaerolineae bacterium | reverse complement strand
TTTCACCCCGCACACCTGCACTTGCGTTCCGGTGCGATTTGCCAAGCAAATCGTGTGTTCTTAGCGGGGTTAGGTCGTCATCGCCAACAATTAAGCAACCCGTGAGTAGCAACTAAAAAATCTCGGTAACAATTGGCGAGTGGCGATTTAGTAGGGTTTTGCCAGCAGTTCATCCAATATTTTTTTGGATGAATCATCCACCACAGCGTGTTGGGATTGACCGTGTGCATCCATGGTAACAACGACCGGGAAATTTTGAACTTCAATCACCCACATGGCCTCGGGAACGCCAAACTCAAGCTTGTAAACTCCCAGTACTTTTTTTACTGATTGAGCAATAAAAGAAGCTGCCCCGCCGATGGCATGGAAATAGACCCCGGGCGTTTCCTGGCAGCCTTTCAAAGTCTTAGTACCCATCCCGCCTTTCCCGATAACGCCTCTGACATTAAAATGTTTCATCACATCGGCCTGGTAGGGTTCTTCGCGGATGGAAGTGGTCGGCCCGGCAGCTACAAACCGATATTCTTTGGTATCCAGTCCGGCGACTACTGGACCGCAATGATAAATGACTGCGCCATCCAATAATTTTTTAAGATCGGCGTAAGCTTGTAAGTCATCGCTCTGCGGGGCGCGGATCTTTTTGATGAAGGTTTCAATCATCCATTTGTGAGCGGCATCCCGCCCGGTGACCATAATACCGTTCAACAAAACCGGCTCTCCAACTTTTAAATCTAGGATGGTTTCAGTGCTGATCGGGATGTTAATCTCTCTCATAATTTTCTCCTGGGATTTCACAAGTTGCGGTAAAGTGCTGCGTATAGATAAATCATTCGTACTGGATCTCTGTCCCATTCACCGTCATTTTGCGGCGGCGGTAGGCCCAGCACATGTAAGAAACCGAAACAAAGAATGAAGCTGGCAGCCGGTGCATCCCTTCGATCTTGGTATCGATCACGGTAGTTTGCCCGCCGAAACCCATTGGCCCAATTCCCAGGGTGTTGGCTTCGCTAGTCAGACGTTCTTCCAATTCGGCCAGCTTGGGATCTTTGTTACGCACACCTAATTTATCAAACAGGACTTCCTTGGATTTGTAGTAAGAAGAGCCGCGATCGCCACCGATAGCAACACCCAGTATCCCGGGCGCGCAGCCCTGACCCTGAGCTCTTTGAACGGCATCCAGCACCACTTTCCGTACGCCACCCAGATCCCTGCCTGCACCCAGGCGGCTGTCAGGTAAAGAATATTGTGCCCCGACATTTTCGCATCCGCCGCCTTTGAGCATAAGCTCGATGGTCAACAGATCCCCTTCCACCTCTTCAAAATGGATGGATGGGAAATCATCGCCGCCCAGGTTGTTGCCGCTGTTTTTGTCATACACTGCATCTACGGCATTGGGCCGCATGTAATTCAAGCGCGTAGCCTGTTCCATGGCGCTGCGGATCTGTTTTCTTAATTTGATGGTACTCCATCCTTCCCCCTCCGGGTAGTAAACGTAAAAAATCGGAGTGCCAGTATCCTGACAGATCGGAGTTGATTGTGCCCGGGATAGCTCAACGTTTTTGAGAATTGTCTCCAAGGCACCGCGAGCTGCCGAGCCGGGATTTTCCTTCTCGACCGAAGCGCGCAAACGTTCTTCCACATCAGACGGCAGATTGGTGGAAGTCAGGCGGATCAATTCAAGAATTTTATCGGTGATATCTGCTTGCATCGTAACCTCCGAGAATATTTTGCTGTATATCCTGTAAGTAAATTTTACCAATCGCTTCGACTTTTCTTTATCGTGATGGCCGGGAATGTATTCAAAATAAGTAACTGCTCACCCGGTTGTGGCATCAGGGAAAATAAATAGTCAAATAACTAAAACTCGATGGGTTGCCCCGCAAGTGGTGTTTCGCGCAGCGGCCCTTGTTTCACCCCGGATGATCTTACCGGGGATAGGTCATCGCTCAAAGTGAAGCAACCGGTGAGTAGTTACTCAAAATAAATAATACCGCGATATGATTAAGTGCGTGTGAGTTCGGTAATTTATTTATGCAAACATACCCAGCCAGTTGGGTCGTGCTATACCGAATTTATAGGTACTTTCCATGATCTCGTATTACTACGGCCTGCTGACTTTGACACGCATGACATGCCGCGGCTGGCCGCCAAATTTATACTTGTAATCTTCGTCACCACGTAGAAAATCAAATTCCGTGCGTTTATGGTTGTTTGCCCACTCCAATAAATAACCAAGCAGCACCCAACCCACCGATAATTCCATAAAAGATCGATCCAACCCTGAGTTGTAAACCCAGATTTTGTTGTCATAATCAAAATTATAATAAGCGCAGGCTTTTTGGCCATCCACTTCCAGAAAAGCCAATTGTAAGCAACCGATATCAAAGGCGGCCCGGGCAGATTTTTTCATTTGCAGGCGCATATTCTCTGTCAGGAAGGCAGCTTTATCAGGATCATGAGCCATAAGCGTGATAAATTCATCCATTTCCGCTTCCAGCTTAGTCCCATCTGTAACAATATACCAGCGCACACCCCGACCGCTCTCTTCTGCCCGGCGGATTTTACGGCGGATTTCGTGGCGCTGTTTTTTATCGATCCCGTTAAGGTAAATTTCAAAATCACCGGGCAATGGAATGAATGGGCTTGGCTGATAAACTTCCTCAACGTAATCCCAATTCCGTTTGGCGGCCCCGGTTTTAATTTCAGACAAGGTGGGGGAGTTTTCAGGCAGGTTGTACCAATCGAGTGCTTTCCATAAAAGCGGATATATAGAGCCTGTGGCTTCGGATTCAAGCCAATCCATCAAGCCAGATACGAAGCTCTCGTGATCTTGCAGCGGAACGATCAAATCCAAATAATCTGAAATTTCAATACTTCCCAGCAGCATCAAGACCGGCTGTCCATCCCGGTTTGTGGTCAGAAATAGAGGCGCTATGCCGGTCAGTTTCTCATCATCATGGGCGGTGATGACGGCCAGAGTGGCCTCAGCCGGCCACTCCCCGCCACCGCGTGTTTCCCACCAGATGGATAGATACTCGTAGCGCAAGAAGGGGGCATTGATGAAACTGGTATTGAGAAGATTATTCCAGGGTTCGGCCAGAGGTGCGAGCGTTTCAAAGGTTGTGTGTAATTTAAATTTCATACGGTAGTTTCCCGCGAAGATTTTACCAGTATAATGTTAGATACTTATATGAACGCTCTTGATTTGACTTTTCTAAGTGTCTCTCGTGTGGCTGGCCAAGAACTGTTGGCCTTGCCTGGTTTGCTGACCCAAAACCCGCCCCAAAAATCGGCGCGCGGGCGTGATCAGGATCGTCTCGTTGTTTTCCTAACATTAACTGGAAATGTCAGTTATTCTGCTGCGGATTATAACGAGATTGTGGGTCATGCGGCCGAAACTTTTTACAGTACGCCTGGCTCCCTCACTTTTGCATTAAAAGCAGCTACTGCGGCGCTGAACACCATTCTGGTTGATAGTAATATGAAATCAACTGGTAAAGGCTTATACAGCAATGCGTCTCTGGTTCTGTGCACTTTGCGCGGAAATTCCATGTATATTGTTCAGTCCGGGCCAACACATGTTTATCACCTGGGTACTGAAACCCGCCATCTCTATGATCCGGATCTGGCTGGGAAAGGCTTGGGATTAAATCAAACCGCCAGAATGTATTTTTCGCAAGTGATCATTTCCCCAGGTGATCGCTTGTTGCTGTGTGCTTCACTGCCGCCAAATTGGGATAAATCCTTGACCGAATCGCGCGGGTCAGCCTCGATTGAAATAACCAAAAGGCGCTTGTTGGCCATCACAGATACAAATGTAAGTGCGGTGCTGCTGCTGGCAACCGAAGGCAGCGGTGTTATGAGCACCATCAAGGTGGCCGGGGACCAAACGCCTGATGTAACAACCGCTTCGAGTGAAATTGGTAGACCCGTTGCCCGGCCGCTCGATCATGTGCCCTTTGGGTCTGACCTGGATGGTGACGTTGCACCGTTGCAGCCCGCTGTTTCAGATGTTGAACATGTGTCCAGCGGGCCGGCGGAACCGGATATCATTGCAGTACAAGCGGCACATGTGCCCTATGGGTCTGATGGAACAACCGCTTCGCGTGAAACGCGTGGCGTAATAGATCCAGGCCTGGAAGCATCACCTGAAATACATGTGCCCGGTGGGTTGGACAGTCCGGTTGAGCGACATGTGCCCCGTGGGATGGAGCCACCTCCAACACTTGCTGTCCCAATCAAAAACCAGGATGATTCCATACTGGTCACGCCCCAACCCATTCCGAATGATTTACATGTGCCCGCTGGGTCTGATCAGCCGGTTGGAAAACCTTTTTCCCAACCTGAGGCGCTTTCTGTTAATATCGCCAGGGGCGCGTTGAATGGAACCATACGTACTGTTGCTGCTTATTTTGTGCGTTTGATCCATAGCGGGCGTAATTTAACCCAAAAATTATCTGCCTGGGCTGAACGAACCATTCCAGCTTTACTGCCTGAGACGTATGATGAACAACCGTTTAAAACAATGCTGCATAATACTTCGATTTTCTTTGCAGTTGCCACCCCGATATTGTTGTTCGTGATAGCCCGGATTATTTATTATCAATTGGGTTTTCAGGCGCAATATGACCTGTATTACAGCAGGGCCCAGGATTCAGCTAAACAGGCGCTGGCAGAGGCATCTCCCGCTACCGCGCGAGTAGAATGGCAGGCCACGTTAGACTGGCTGGATAAGGCCGATCAATTTCAAACTACACCCGATCCAATTTCACAGAAATTTCGTGTTCAGGCGCAATCTGCACTTGATCAAATTGACGTGGTTGTCAGGGTAAACTTCACCCCGGCCTTTGATTTGCCCCCAGGCCGAAGTGTGCATGTTGTGAAGATTTCGGCAACTGACACCGATGTGTATTTTCTGGATGCGGTGACCGGGTCGGTCAGCCGCGGAGTATACAACGGCCACAATTATGATATTGATAAAAGCTATCAGTGTGGCCCTGGGATTTATAATGACAAAACACAAGTTGGTCAGTTGGTGGATATCACTGCTTTGCCAAAAAGTGCCACCAGCAACAATACTACCTTGTTGGGCATTGATGTAAACGGGAATTTGTTATATTGCCTGCCAGGGAACGCGCCCATAGCGGCAGTTTTGCATAGGCCTGGCACTGGCTGGAAGAGTATTACAGCCGTTGTATACAATGAAAATACGCTTTATGTATTGGATGCGCCGGCGCGAGGGGTTTGGTTTTATGACCAGGATACTGACAAACTTTCATTTACCGGCGAGCCGAAAATATTCTTTGGAGTACAAATTCCGGTTATGCTAGAACAAGCCACCGGGATGGCTGTAAATGGTAATGACCTTTACTTACTCCATAAAGATGGTCACCTTGCAACCTGTAAGTTCAGTCATGATTCTTCTGTGCCAACCCGCTGCAACGATCCGGCCTTGTACGTTGATACGCGCCCTGGTTTTCAAGGTGGCGTGAGTTTAACGGACGGGGTTTTCTCGCAAATCTTTTTCACGAGTGTTCCGGTTCCAACCATTGCTTTGTTGGAGCCATTCAGTCAATCCATTTTCCATTTTAGCCCGCGGGCCCTCGAACTCCAAAATCAGATCAGACCGAATGCCAGTAAGAATTACCCATTTCCGAACGGCGTTCCAATCGCGGCGATGGCGTTCAGCCCCAATAAAATATTATTTGTCTTTGTGGACGGACAGATGTATTATTCTTTGAACGCCCCATGATGCTCTGGCTTGCCGAAGATTTGAGAAATCTAAAGCAGAGCGCAAGAAAAATGGTTTACTCTTTTGCTAACCGCAGACTAAAAACAAGTTCCTGCTTTTTAAGCAAGAACTTGTTTTTTTAGTCATAAAGCATGTTGGGTCTGGCGTTAGCACCCGTGTAACCGTATTTTTCCGCGCGATGAGCTGCGCGTTCTGCTTTATGTTGGGCATCAATACGCCGTTGTACATGTGGGGCAAAATATCCGGCGTAACGTTTCTGGATTTCAGGAAGCTGCCAATCGCAACTTGTCACGCTGCCGCGACAGTTTGGCGCGCCACAACCACATTCAAATTCATCATAGGCTGCTGTGTCACTCATGGCATAATCAAAGCAAATTTCCTCGCCGGGTCGAATGTCTCGCATGGCAACGAGCGCAATCTGCCCCGAAAGCCCAGCATTGGGATTGCAAGAATGGTTTACATAATCTCCGTCTCCAATTGGACGCGGCACCAAAAACAGGTTTTCTTCCACCTGTATGCATAAGCTGCGTTCCTTTTCAGAGAGGTGAACAAAAGAATCCCAGGCGTAAACAACACCCCCAAAAACGGCTAAAAGTTCACCCTTGGTAAGAATTTGCTGGGCAAAAATACCGTTCCCGTTGCCATTGGCTTTCGGGCGGGCCTGGATCTTAGGCGACAGATACGAGCTCGGCTGTTCGTACATTCATAAAACTTCCTTTCTGGCGGGTTAAATATTATCAGCGTCCCCCCCGATTTCGAAAAAACCAAGGAAAACGCCAACGCTCCAATAATACATTAAACCCCCAGCATGTAAAGGGTAGGGATTGATGAATAACCCCCGTTAGTTTTGTGTATTGATTCACAGAATGCAAAAATGGGAATTGTTTTAGATTTAATACCCACGGAATTTTAACGAATCGGCATTGATATCGTTAGAAATATTCTTTTTTTGATTTCGGAAATCCTGACGGGCTGCTTCACTTTGGGGCGATGCGCTGGCACCTTATCAACATTTTTTCGGCTGATTGTTTTTGTTAATTTCCCGATGAAATCTTGATTTTGGGGGTTTGAAAGATTATCCAGCAGGTGCAGGCCAGTACGAAAATACCCGCCCAAATACTCCACATGTCACGCTGAATGGTGAGGGCGCTGCTTTCGGGGTTCAAATAGAATAATACTATTCCTGAAAAGGATATTACATCCAGTGCGATTAAGAAGAGGGTGGCATAAAAGTAATTTTGTGTGCGTTTGATCAGTTCAAAACAAATAAAACAGATTGGAATGATTAAAAGTGTATAGTCATACGACCAGATGTAGGGTGGGAGTATTACCCCGAGGGCGATGGCTGCGCTGAATGCCATTTCAGGGGAGAGCCGGGTGTGATTTTTCCAGATAAAAAATGTGAAAATTGCAGCCAGTGTCAGGGCAATTAAGCCATAGGTTATGGTAGTGCAGTTGGCTTCAGCCGAGCAGAACAAGCGGGTGTAGCTGATGAGGGTGGGCTGGTTTCCGAGCCGCAGGTTGAACAGGTTTTCACCGGCTCCCAGGAATTTTGTAACCCATTGAGGGTCCTGGATCAGCCCTATGGCAAGCAGTCCCAAGCCTCCGGCGGCAAGGCCTGCCAGCATTTTCCAATTGCGTTCGAATAGCAGCCATAATCCGAATAACGCAGCGATGATAAGGAGGGGGGGTTTAAGCGCCAACCCGGCCAGCATGACGCCTGCCCAAAATGGGTGGTTGTTTTCCATGAAGAAAAGGGTAAGAATTAAGAATATCAGGAAAAGCGCCGCGAAGGTGCCGGTCATTAAGCCCAGGTAGATATTGCTATTTAACACAATGAAGAGCAGGATTATCCCAGCAAAAAGCTGCTGGTTTCTTTTTGGGAAGCGGGATGCCATCCATAAAATTGAGCCGGAAATTAACAACTGGGCCAGGATATCCCAGAGAATATAGGCTTGTTTGAGCGAAAGTAAACCCAGGGGGGCGGTTATTAAGGCCAGGGGCAATGGGTAGGGAAATATTTTGTTGGGTATCCAGGTTGCGCCGTTGGCGTGGTGTCCATTGACCCATTCGGTGCTTGAGTAGGGGTGAGCGCCGCTGATTTGGAACCGCCCGGACAGCCAGAATGTGAAGAAGCCGTTATTGAGGTAATCAACATGCCGTTCGTTGTAGACTGTTACCAGGATAAAAACGGGCAAAAAGGCCGCCAGTGCCCAGATAAACCACCAACGTGTTAGAGCATGTTTGATTTTTTGCATGGGATCCTTTTGTTTAATCAGACTCGAACCGGAGGTGTTTGACTGTCAGGCCGTTGTTGATTAATTCACGCAGGGCGTCAATGCCGATTTTGATATGTTCATCCACAAAGGCCTGGTTGACCATTTCATCACTGTCAGCAGTTTTGACGCCGTCCGGGTTCATGGGCTGATCTGAAATGAGCAGCAGCGCGCCGGTTGGGATGTGGTTGTAAAAGCCTGTGGAAAAAATTGTGGCGGTTTCCATATCGACTGCCATGGCCCGGATGCGGATGAGGTAATCTTTAAATTGATCGTCGTGTTCCCAGACGCGCCGGTTGGTGGTGTAAACTGTGCCGGTCCAGTAGTCACGCCCGTGATTCCGAATGGTGGTGGAAACTGCTTTTTGTAAGGCAAAGGCTGGCAAGGCGGGTACTTCAGCGGGAAAATAATCGTTGGAGGTGCCTTCGCCCCGGATGGCCGCAATGGGTAATACGAGGTCGCCGAGCTGGTTGAAGGTTTTTAGGCCGCCGCATTTTCCGAGGAATAGGACAGCTTTTGGCTGGATTGCGCTCAAGAGGTCCATGACGGTGGCGGCGTTGGCGCTGCCCATGCCAAAATTAATGATGGTGATGCGCCCGGCGGTGGCATTTGGCATGGGTTTGTCCAGACCGCGTATGCCAACATTGTTCCAGTTGGCGAAGGTCTGGACATATTTTCCAAAATTGGTGAGCAGGATGTACTGGCCAAACTCACCTAATTCACGCCCGGTGTAACGCGGCAGCCAATTTTGAACGATTTCATCCTTTGTTTTCATAGCGCTCCCAGACCTGGTATAGCCCCAGGTTGCCACCTTCCCCATCTGATAAAAATGTTTCTTTTTCCCGGAAACCGGTGTTGGCGGCCAATTGGGTTAATTCTCCGGCTGAAAAAGAATGCACATAGCGCAGGCCCGAGCCGCCAGCCCGCCAATCCAGCAGGTAATCTTGCGGGTCGACATCCTGAGCGGATAGCCCGATCGTTTCCCAGGGTTGGATGCGCTGTTTGAGTTTTGGGCTGTTTAAGAATTGCCAGTTTGAATGGATGAGTCGGCCTTGAGGCGCAAGCAGGGCATGGGTCGTTTTTAGGATTTTTTCGCGGAGTTCCATTCCGGGGATGTGGTGCAGAACTGCAAAGGCAGTGACAACCGAGAATTGGCCTGGATTGGAATCTACAGGTTTTATGGCTACAGGCTCAATAAGGTTTGCCCAATCTGAGGCCGTCAGGTCGGCTGCCAGGAATTTGGTCGGGAATTCGGCGGATTGCAATTGGGCGTCTTTCAGGAGGGGCAGGCTGAAATCCAGCCCGGTATAGTTTCCCTGGAACCCCATTTGCGCTAATACCCGTGCGAGCTCGCCATTTCCGCAGCCCAGGTCTAAAATGTTTTCTGTTTTTTCAAAGGTTGCGATGATTTTTCGCACGCCTGGCTGGATGCGTTGGCGGGTTGATGAGAATTGGGCGCCAAAATCTGCATAGAATTTTCGGTTGAGTTGGAGTAACTGTTGGGCTATGGCTGCGTTCATAGCGGGATTATAGAATACCCGCTTAGAAGGATCGCTTGCGGCCGTATACGAGCCAGGCATATAGGCCGAGCGCGATGGCGGCTATTACCAAAATCAGGCCAGCGATTCCAAGCTGGTTACTCGAACCGGGTTGGTTGGCTGGGTCTTGTGGTTTGGCTTTCCCGGCTTGTTGTGCGCCGAAGTCTACGTAGATTTGTTCGCCGGTCTTGATATCCAGTGTGTAGTTTAGCTGGGTGGTGGGGTTGTAGCCTTCAGGTGCGGCTACGGAGATGTTATATGTGCCAGGGATGACTTTTTCAAAGCAGACGGGGTCGGTTCCGCCTGCGGTATTGGCGGTTTTTGAGTATTGGCCGGATGTGCCTGTGACGCTGACTGCGCCATTGGGGATGGTTGCTTCGGTATCCTGGTGCAGGGCGTCTCCGTTC
This sequence comes from uncultured Anaerolineae bacterium, assembly GCA_903910795.1. GTDB lineage: Bacteria > Chloroflexota > Anaerolineae > Anaerolineales > Villigracilaceae > UBA5195. The sequence goes on along the minus strand of CAIWAX010000187.1, from coordinate 560 downwards.
AGGTCGTTATAGAGCATGACGCAGACTTTGGCTTCGCCCTGGTTGGGGGTGGCGACGGCCTGGATGGGGGTGGCTGTGGCGGGTGAGCCAGTGGGTGTGGCGGTGCCGCCGGCTGGCCCGCCCATGCCAATTAGTAATTTTTGGCCGACTGAAAGGGTGCAATTTTCATCGAGCCGGTTTAAGGAGCGTAGCTGGCTGATGGGTACGCCGGTGATGTTGGCGATCATGGTACAGTTCTGGTCCGGCTGGACGATGAAGATGATGCGTCCGTCGGGTCCGGGGGTGGGGGTGATGTAGTTTGCTAAATTCCCGGAGGCCTGTACTGATAGGGCTGTGGTGCCGAGCAGCGCGAGGGTGAGGATAATAACAAGCAGGGGGAAAGTTCGTTTCATCATTTTATAATTATACAACAGGCTGGAATTCGTAACTACTCATGGTTTGCTTTGGGTATAGCGCAAAACTGTTGGTGACTTTTGTATCGGTTAGTACGATTTGCTTAGCAAATCGCAGGCGAACAGGTCATGAAAATCGGCTGAAGCCGGCTTATATTGAACTTATGG
>CAIWAX010000186.1 GCA_903910795.1 uncultured Anaerolineae bacterium | reverse complement strand
GTCCAGCAATAAGGCATGAGAGATTTCATCAGGTCGAACTACTCGGTTCAGTTTGACGGATAATCGTTCACAGAACTCACTTGGGGGAGAAAATGGTGTTGTACCCATGTTTTGTAGTATCTCATTGAGAAGTGTCGCTTTGATACGTTGGATCGTGGGGCGCAGCGTTCCATCCTTTATGCCAGTGATCCCACCGGCTTCGAGTCTTTCTACAACATCGGATGGCCTGATGTTCAATGGGTCGAATCCAATTCCCGCAGTGCACTGTGAAAGGAACATTTTATGGAAGAACCTGTCAAAGATTATCCTCTCAATGATTTGACCGATAAAATTGTCGGTGCCGCCATTGAGGTTCATCGCCATTTAGGCCCCGGTTTGCTTGAATCGGCTTATGAAAAATGTCTGATCTACGAATTGGAAAAACTTGGCTATCGGGTTGAAAACCAAAAATCCTTGCCAATTATTTACAAGGAACTGACCATTGAGCAGGGTTATCGCATGGATTTATTAGTTGAAGGGCAGGTAGTTGTTGAGCTAAAAACAGTGGATGCCATCAGTGATGTTCATCAAGCCCAAATCTTGACCTACCTGAAACTCTCGGGCTGCAAGGTTGGCTTATTGATCAACTTCAACGTCAGGCTGTTAAAGAATGGTATTCGCCGTTATGTCCTTTAAAACCATTTCACAGAGATCACCGAGAAAAACCTGAGAAGTTCAAAACAAGGCTAACAAAAATGCCTTTCCCCAATCCTTCCCGACTAAAAATGCCTTCCTCTGTGGTATCTCCGTGAACTCTGTGGTTATGGCTTTTTGCAGTAGTCTTCATGAAAATCTATTTTCAGATCAGAGTTATATATCTTTCTTCTGCTACTGAATGTTCTTCGTCCAGGAATGTAATGAATTTTGGGTATTCAAATACAGCGCAATTATTATCACATTTATTTAATCAAAAAAGACCCCACAAATCCGGGAAATTTCCCGACCTTGGAGTCTTTTTTAGCCAAACAACAAATATTCTAAAGTGGCAAAAACAATGCTGATACAGAACTAATTGAGCGGGCGATGGGATTCGGACCCACGACCTTCTCCTTGGCAAGGAGACGTACTACCGCTGTACTACGCCCGCATTATTCGGTCAATTTCACCGGATAGTGCCGAGAGACAGAATCGAACTGACGACACTGCGATTTTCAGTCGCATGCTCTACCAACTGAGCTATCTCGGCGATCACTTATTTCATTCCTAAAGCGTGCGTGATTTTACACGTTGTTCCAAAGATTGTCAAGCAACTTTTTCGGGCAAAATTCCCATGATCTTTTCGGTTTTGATATCCTGTTCGTGCCCCTGATAGGGTATTAGCCCAAAAAATTACTCACCTGAAAACTGATACAATATCTGCATGGACGAACCTGCCCTCATCCGCGCCGCCCAGAATGGCGATTTGGAAGCCTTTAACCGTCTTGTGCTGGCCTATCAGGATGCGCTCTATAATACTGCCCTGCGCATCCTGGGCGATGATTCTCAGGCCGCGGATGCCACCCAGGAAGCCTTTATCTCGGCCTTTCGCGGGCTGAATGGTTTCCGGGGCGGCTCCTTCAAGGCCTGGCTGATGCGGACTGTCACCAATGCCTGCTATGACGAACTGCGCCGCCAGAAACGCCGTCCGACCATCCCGCTTGAACCGGTCAACGAGGATGACGAAGAGCTGGAATCCCGGCGCTGGCTGGCGGATTCATCCATGACCCCCGCCGAGAAATTTGAAGCCGATGAACTCGAACACGCCATCCAGCACTGCCTGGCTAGCCTGCCGCTTGAATTTCGCACCGTGGTTGTCCTTGCCGATCTGCAGGGCCTGGATTATGCTGAAGTAGCCTCCTTGGCGCGCGCACCGCTTGGCACCATCAAAAGCCGCCTGGCGCGTGCGCGTCTGCGTTTGCGTGAATGTTTGCAGGGATTTGGGGAACTTTTACCGGCCGCCTTCCGTCTGGAAAGGGAGAGCCCGTGATGACACAAGCCCCTTCCTTTCGCGATGCTGAACAGTTATCTGCCTATCTCGACAACCAGTTATCCCCGGTTGACAGGCAGCGTCTGGAAGCTCGCCTCAAAGATGATACGGAACTGCGCAGCCTGCTCACCGATTTATCGCAAGTGCGCGCCATCCTGCGCAACCTGCCCGCCCGCAAAGCGCCGCGCAACTTCCGATTGACGCCCGAAATGGCCGGTATCCGGCCACCCCTTCCGCGCATCTTCCCGGTATTCCGTCTGGCATCCGCCCTGGCGGCAGTTTTGCTATTCTTTGCCTTTGCGGCTAATTTGACGCTGCCTGCCCTCAGCGCATTCCGGGCCGCCATGCCTGCCCCAGCCATGCAGGTCGCTGGCCCGGCTGATCGCAGCGCAGCACCGCTCGCGCCTTCTTCATCTAATGCCGGGGTGGAGGCGGCTCCGACTGCCAGCGAGGCGTATCCAGTTCCACCTGCGGCGCCTATGGCAGGCCACGGCATAGGGGGCGGCCCAACGGGCAGTGATACTGCTCTGCCTCAAGCCACTGCGCCGGCCGCCTTGTTGGCCCCGCAGGCCTTGGATACCACGCCCACCCCTGAGCTGCGCATGTTGCTGCCTGAGGCCACGCAGACCCCTGAAATACCCGCCGCCGCTGAAACCCTTACCGAACCCGGCCCAATGGCAAAGAGCGCGCCTTCTGATCTCAACCAGCCACCACCGGAAGCGCCGCAGCCCGAACCGATCCGCGCGCCTGTACCGGCCTGGCTGTTGTTCGGCTTGCTCGGCCTGGCCGTGGTCAGTGGAAGCACGGCCTATTTCCTGCGGGCGCGTGCCGAACAGGTCTGGTTCAAGACCTATGCGCTCTCTCCCGCCAGACCAACCGCCTGGCAGGTTGGTCTGTTCATTCTGGTCTTCCTGCTTGTGGCAGCCCTGGTTGTCGCGATTGCCTTGCTTTCTTCGGCAGGTTCCTATGCGCCCTGAACACGTTAAATTCTGTCCCCGCTGCGCTACACCGGTGGCCAGCCAGTTCCTTTTTGGCCAGGATCGCCCGGTCTGTCCGGCCTGCGGTTGGATTTTCTTTGCCGATCCCAAGGTGGCGGTCGCGGTTCTGGTGGAACGTGATGAGCGCATCCTGCTGGTCGAGCGCGCCAATGATCCCTTCCGCGGGCTGTGGACTCTGCCGGCCGGATTTGTCAATGCGGGTGAAGACCCGGCGGTGGCCGCCTATCGTGAGTGTCTCGAAGAAACCGGTTTGACGATCCGGATTACGGGGTTGATTGAGATCGTTGCCGGGCGTGAACATCCGCGCGGTTCAGATTTTGTTATTTTTTACCGTGGACAGGCTGAGCCTGGCGAGGCCGTCGCGAATGATGACGCATCCGCCGTCGGCTGGTTTGACCGCGCCAATCTCCCTGAGCTGGCTTTTAAATCAACCTCCCACATTCTTGCGAAACTTTAGCCAGCTTTTAGGGCTCTCCAATTTTTCCAAATGGCCCACTTACGTTCCGATGTAAGTGGGCCATTTGGGTTAGAGAAGGGAAATGTGTTTCTCTTATTATCGAATACCTGTGCCGGCGGCGATGCCGGTTTGTTCCAGGGCGGTCTCATAACCGCGCTGCAGGGCCGCGTAGTTGCTGGGTAGCAATTTATGGTGGCGTTCGGGCAGGTGGTTTTTGAGGGCCGCTTTGAGCGCTCCCAGGGAAATTTCCGGCAGGCAGGCCAGTAGAGCGCCGACGGCAACCATGTTGGTCAGTTTGCGATCGCCGATTTCTTCGGCGATTTCATTTGCCGCCACGCAAATGGTGATGATGTCAGCGCGTTTGGGCCCTCTATCTACCATCGAGGCATTTACGACCAGCACACCGCCTTTTTGCATGAGTGGTTCATATTTATCATACGAGGGCAGGTTGAGCAAAATGGCCGCCGGGGGATTTTCTACCAGCGGTGAGCCAATTTCTTCATCCGCAATCACAACGGTGCAGTTGGCAGTACCGCCGCGCATTTCCGGGCCGTACGATGGTATCCAGGTGACTTCCCGGCCCAAATCCATGGCCGCGTAAGCCAGAACTTGTCCAGCGAACAGGACACCCTGTCCGCCAAAGCCTGCGATGAGGATTTCTTTTTGCATTGTTCACCTCAATGATAAAAAAGGTTTACGTCAGAGTCGGGTTGGCAGGGGCGCAGCGGCGCTGCGCCCTCTGTGCAACTGGCCTAAAAGCGCATGTCGCCTACCGCGGAGCTGACCTTGCAGTCCACGAGCGGGTAAACCGGGATCATGTGTTCTTCTAACCATTTGAGGGACTCAACCGGAGTGATGCCCCAGTTGGTGGGGCAGGTCGATAATAGTTCCACCATGGAGAACCCCAGCCCGTGTACCTGGGCTTCAAAGGCCGTGCGGATGGCTTTTTTGGCTTTGCGGATGTTGGCCGGGTCGTGCAGGGAGCGGCGCACAACATAGCTGGCGCCGTCCATTTTTGCGATCATTTCGGACATGCGCAGTGGGTAACCCTGCAGCTCAACATCGCGTCCGCGCGGCGAAGATGTGGTTTTCTGGCCCGGCAGGGTGGTGGGCGCCATCTGCCCGCCGGTCATGCCGTAAATGGCATTATTGATGAAGATGACGGTGATGTTTTCACCGCGTCCGGCGGCGTGCATGATCTCGGCCATGCCGATCGACGCCAGATCGCCATCGCCCTGATAGGTGAAGACAAAACGATCGGGCATGACGCGTTTAATGCCGGTTGCCATGGCGGGCGCGCGGCCGTGAGCCGCTTCAACGAAGTCAGTATTGAAGTAGTTATAGGCAAAGACCGCGCAGCCAACCGGCGCGACGCCGATGGTTTTTTCGGTCAGTTTCATCTCATCCAGCACTTCGGCAATCAGGCGGTGCGCCACGCCGTGGGTACAACCCGGGCAGTAATGCGTGGATACTTCGGTGAAAGCGCGCGGGCGCTGGTAAATAATATTTTCAGGTTTCTTGATATCAAACATTTTTCCTCACTCTACGGCTCAAGCCGTCATCCTTTCAAGCCACGCCACGCGCGGATCGCTCACAATTTTCAAATCTGTGCTGGTGATGCGCTTGAGTTCTTTGAGGATTTGTTCGGGGAAGGGCACCATGCCGCCCGGACGCCCGTAAAATTCGACCGGCACCCGGCCTTTCACCGCCAGTTGAACATCGCTCAACATCTGGCCCTGGTTCATCTCAACCACCAGGAAGGCTTTGGCGCGCGAAGCCAGTTCATCGATGACCTCAAAGGGGTATGGGCTGAGCGCGACCGGGCGCAGCAGACCGACCTTGACCCCGTTGTGACGCATGGCGCGCACCGCAGAGAGCGCCACCCGTCCGGCGGTCCCAAAGCCGACGACAACATATTCCGCATCATCCAGATAGTATTCCTTGTAGCGCACTTCATTTTTCTGGATGGTCTGCCAGGTCTTCTGCATGCGGTAGTTGGCCTGTTCTTCGGCGGGTGGGTCGATGTAAATGGATGTCAGAATGCGGCGTTCACGTTTGCCGCCCTTGCCATTGACGGCCCAATCCCAATCCTTGCGTATCAGCGGGCGCATTTCGGGCAGTTCAGCCGGTTCCATCATCTGCCCAACTGAGCCATCGGCCAGGATAAAAACCAGGTTGCGGTACTTCTCAGCCAGATCAAAGGACAGCACTGTCAGATCAATGGCTTCCTGAACGGAGGAGGGGGCCAGGACAATCGGGTGATAATCCCCATGCCCGCCGCCGTGGACAGCCTGATAGTAATCACTTTGGGCTGGGGCAATATTGCCGAGGCCTGGCCCGCCGCGCATGACGTTGATGAGCACAGCGGGAATTTCGGTGCCGGCAATGTACGAAAGGCCTTCCTGCATCAGAGACACCCCCGGACTGGAGGAGGTGGTCATAACACGCACCCCGGTGCAGGCGGCGCCGTAAACCATGTTAATGGCGGCTACTTCACTCTCGGCCTGCACAAACGCGCGTCCCAACTCGGGCATACGGCGAGCGAGATGTTCCAGGACTTCGGTCTGAGGTGTGATCGGGTAACCGAAATAGGCTTCCAATCCCGCGCGCACCGCGGCTTCAGCCATGGCGACATTGCCTTTTATGAGTTCTTTGGTCATTTTTATGATTCTCCTGTTCACGATAAGTGTCACAGGCGGCCCCATCCTGAAGTTGGATGGTCAACCGGCGAGGATCGTTCGCATTTCAGGGAGCGGATACTTTGATCACTTCACGATAGACAGTGATGGCTGCGTCCGGGCAGATGACGGCGCAAATGGCGCATCCGGTGCAGCCATCCTTATGAATATGGGCCGGGTGGTAGCCCTTGGGAGTCAGGCGCGTCATGTTCAGACTGAGAACTTCCTGGGGACAGGCGCTGATACATAATTCGCAACCCTTGCAATACAGGTCAGAAACTTCGATCCAGCCTTGAACTGGCATGCGTTTCTCCTTTTCGAGAAGTTGGACAATATTTAGCAGATTCCTCTGCATTTTTATTATGTCGCTTTCGGATAAAAAATACCAGTGCCAAGCGTCATGGACAAAGGCGTACAAACATCCTAACCTGATGATTTACCCCGGTCAGCCAATCTTGAAAACTCCCCTCTCCGTGTTTATGGCTTGTAAAAATATAAGTCCGCGTTTTGGATTGCCTTGTTGCCGGAGAAGGACAGAGGACACGCAGTCACACGAAGGGAACCCTTTTCTTTGTCTTCTGCTTTTGGCTAACCGCTTCTCTTTGTGTTTTCCTTCATAACCGTGGTGTCCTTT
>CAIWAX010000185.1 GCA_903910795.1 uncultured Anaerolineae bacterium | reverse complement strand
TAAGAAGGCTGGAATGCCGGATATACGTTTCCACGATCTCCGGCATACCGCAGCGACCCTCTTATTGCAGCAAGGCGTAAATCCGAAGGTGGTTCAGGAAAGATTGGGACATTCAGATGTGACCCTTACATTGAATACATACTCTCACGTGATGCCCTCAATGCAGGATGATGCCGCTGAGAAGCTGGATCAGTTGCTTGTTCCGATGAAAATAGTTGACAACCTTAACAAATCGGAAGGCCCCGGAGTCCCGGACGAGCCACGAGGAAAGGAGGGTCAAAAAAACGGGTAGCCGTAAGGTAGCCGTATATTTTTCGTGTGCAGAACAGTGTGCAGATAAATACCCCCATATATAGACGGATTAAACAAAAAACCACCAGATCTGGTGGTTTTTAGGTGATCGACCAGGGACTTGAACCCTGAACCCACTGATTAAGAGTCAGTTGCTCTGCCATTGAGCTAGTCGACCATATTTGTGAAGCGAACGGTATTATACCGCAAGTCCCGTTGAAGTCAATAATTTTAGATGCCCGAAATTATTGGGTTTGTGAAAAAGACGACAAATTGGCTGGCCTGTCGCTCCTGTCTCATTTAGTTTCTGCTATCGGCATGCATGGGATTGTAAGATAAAAGGCACTCCCTTCACCCTCACGGCTTTCGGCCCAGATCTTCCCGGCGTGGGCTTCAACCAGGTGGCGGGCGATGGAGAGGCCTAGCCCGGTGCCGCCGCCGGCCCGCGAGCGGTCGACACGGTAAAAGCGCTCAAAGATGCGCGGCAGATCGTCAGACGGGATTCCGCAGCCGGTATCGCGCACCGTGAAGCGCACGTTTGCGCCGTCGGCCTGGGCGCTGAGGGTCACTTCACCGCCTGGTGGGGTGAACTTCACAGCGTTGTGGATCAGGTTGACCAGTACCTGTTCGAGCCGGGGCAGATCGGCGTTGATCGGCGGCAACTGCTCCGGGCATTCCACCCGCACATCCAACCCGGCGCGGTCGGCTTGCATTTTCATGCGATCGGCTGCCGAGTTGAGGAGCTGGATAGGTCGCAAGGGTTTGCGGGCCAGCAGCACCTGGCCCGATTCGATGCGTGAGAGTTCGAGCAGTTCAGCAGCCATCTGGGTTAGGGCATCCACTTCGATCAGGATGCGCCCCAGGAAGCGGGGTGCCGCGGCCGGGTCGTCCAGGGCGCCTTCCTGCAAAGTCTCTGTTAGCGCCTTGAGGGAGGCCAACGGGGTGCGTAGTTCGTGAGAAACGTTTGAGATGAAGTCGCGGCGCACGGTTTCCAGGCGGCGGATGCGTGTCAGATCCTGGATCAGCAGGATGGCGCCGCTGGCGTGTTCGTCGGGGATGGCGATGATCTGTAAGAATTTGCGTGTAGCCGACAAGTCAACCGACTCGCTTTGCATTTCATGGGTTTGCTGGCATTTGCGCCAGGTTTCGATCAACTGATGGTGGCGCAGGGCCACGCTGATGGTCTTGCCAACCAGCGAGCCGTTCTCGGAGAAGAGTTCATTCGCGGCCGGGTTGGCCATCTGGATGCGCCCCAGGGCGTCTACGATCAGCACGCCGTCGGTCATCTGGTTCAGGGTGGCTTCCAACCGGTCGCGCTCGGCGCTCTCGCTATTACGCCGTTCGGCCTGGGTTACGGCCAGGCTGTGAATTGCATTGGAAAGTGGCTCAAGTTCGGGAAAGTCGGTGGGGGTGTCTTCGGGGGAAAAGGCTTGGGTGTCAAGCTGTTGGATGGTGCGGGTAAAGGTATCCACCGCGCGGCGCAAAGCAAAGTAACGCCACAGGCTCCAGCCCAGGGCGATCAGGAGCAGGATAAGCGCGCCAATCAACAGGTTGTTCATCCTTCAAAACGGTAGCCGCCGCCGCGCACGGTCACAATCCGGGTCGGGTTGGCCGGGTCTTTTTCCACTTTTTGGCGCAGCCAGCGCACGTGCACATCCACCGTGCGGCTGTCGCCGATGTAATCCCAACCCCAGACGCGCTCCAGGATGAATTCACGCGAGAGCATCTGGCCTTTATGTTCGCAAAAGAAAAGCAGCAGGTCATATTCCTGCGGTTTGAAGGCCAGGGTCTCACCGGCCAGGGTCACATCGTGGCGGGTGGTGTTGATGATCAGGTCATCGAAGATCAGAGTTTCCTGCGCGGGGGCGCTGGTTTTAATTTTGTCCAATTCTTCGCGGATGGTTTCGGTGCGGCGAAGTTGGGCTTTGACGCGTGCCACCAGCTCGCGCATCGAAAAAGGCTTGGTGACGTAGTCATCCGCGCCGATTTCCAGTCCGACCACGCGGTCGATTTCGTCATCCCGCGCGGTGAGCATAATGATAGGAGCTTGGAAATTTTCCCGCCGCAGCGTCTTACAGACATCCACGCCGTTGATGCCGGGCAGCATAATATCCAGCAGCATCAGGTCAGGCCTGACGCGCCGGGCCGTATCGAGGGCGGTCCGTCCGTCGCCAGCGCTTTCAACGGTATAGCCCTGTTTTTGCAGGTTATAGACCAGGGTTTCTTGCAGGGATGGTTCATCTTCAACAACGAGTATGGTTTCCGGCATGGTAGTTCCTATGGGTAATTTACTATACCATAAACCGAAAAATGCCTATTAATGATTTGTTAAATCTACTCGATGAAACTTATCAGGCTGTGGGATTGGCGTTGTTGGCGGGCATGCGGCGGTCGATAGGGCGGCCCGGTTTCGCCGCGCTGCTGATGATGATGCGGTAGATCAGCAGGAAGAGCAGACTGGCGCCCGAAACCCAGTAATAGGCCTGGGCCCAGGGCATGGCCGTATCGGTGCCGCTGGTGATGCCGTGATAGAGTGCCACGCCGTAACACGCGAAGCTGACGTAGTGGAGAACGCGCCAGGTTTTTGGGCCAATCTGCTTGCGAACGTAGAAACTGAGCGCCACCAGCAGCCAGACGTAAAACCCGGCCTGTCCCAGCCCGGTTAGAAAGGGCCGGTAGCCAACGGCGCTGAAAGGCACCAGTACCTGCGCCAGTGTAAATTTTATGTAATGATCGCCCAGCAGGATCAAGGCGTGGAAAATGGCAAAAGCCAACCCCAGCAGGCTGACGTACTCATGAATGGCAAAGGCTGCCGGGGCGCCGGGCCACAGGCGCGCCATTTTATTGGTAATCAGCAGGCCAAGTGCCATGGATGCCCACAGCAGGCTCATGGCAACAAAGGCGCTGCCACGCGAGAGATACCAGAAGGCCTTGGGGTCTTTGCCCATCAGCGAATCTGCCAGACGGGGCATCCAGGTGGGCAGCACTACCGCTGCGGCCAGTGTGCCGAGCGAGATAGCCAGCAGTACCAGCAGGAAGGTCTGCGGGCCAATGCTGGATTCGTATTGGGTTTGTTCGGGTGCTTTGCTTTCCATTATGATCTCCAAAAAAACGGTTCAAAGTTGATGCTGTTGATGATCTCGCCGGTTTCGAGAACCAGTAAAGCTGAAAAATCCGGCCGGGCTTCGACCCATCTCATCCCATCCTGACTGCCCAGGATCAGGGTCGTTTTTGCGGCCATTTCGGCTTGCGCGGCACTGGGGGCGATGATGGTTGCGGCGACCAGGTCGGTACGGGCCGGGTGGCCATCGCGCGGATCGATGATGTGATGGTTCCAGCGGCCGCCTTGTTTCCAGCGGTGGTAATCTGTGCCGGAAGTTGCCACTCCACCGGTGTTCAGTCTCAAAGTGGTGATCGATTCACCTGGGTGGAAGGGGTCATCGACTGTCACGGGCCACAGGCTGCCATCGCTCAGTGCGCCGCTGATGGCGATGTCGCCGCCAGCGCTGACCAGCGTTGGCCCCAAAACGGCCAGGCGTTGGGCGGCCTGGCTGGCTGCCCAGCCTTTGGCGACCCCGCCAAAATCCAGGAGCGCATCGGCTGGCAGGCAAATCGTACGGCGCTCTTCGTCAAGCTGTACTTCATATAAAGAGGGCACCATATTCCAGATGCCTGCGAGGCAGGGCAGAGGCTGTTGGCTGGGCAGTTTTTCAAAACTGTGGTCATAACCCGCTTGCAGCAGGGCTTGCAGCACGCTGGCGCGCACCAACCCTTGACTGTCTACTTCGGCTTCCAGCGCAGTTCGGAACACATCCCACAGCGTCTGGCTGACCTGCACAGGCCAACCGGCAGAGGCGTTCAGGTGGTTCAGTTCGCTGTCCAGGCGGAAGCGGCTGAGGCTTTGCTCCCATTCTTCAAACCAGTTGGGAACCTGGGCCAGCATTTCAGGCGCTTCCGGTCGGGAGCTTTCGAGCATGGCGAGCATGCGGCAGCCCATGGCCTTGAAATCGATGCGGTACATCATGGTTTCGAGCTGCCTGTGCTCGCGGGTTTGAGGGGCGCGGCTACCACGCGGGCGACATTGACGGGTGCTGATTTTGGGGCAACGGCTGGCTCAACCTGGACAACTTGTTGCACGGGGGCCTGTCCGCCATAAATGATTTTGACCGGGCGCAGCGGCAATGCCGCCGGGGCGGGTTGGGATGTCTCGGAAGGTGGGGGCAGTGTTGGGCTGGCGGGCAGCACAACTTGCGCGGTTTTGGATGGGTCGGGAGCGGAGAACGCGCTCCACAAACCCAACGTGGCGGTAACTGCCGCGGCAGCGATGGCAAGTTCGATTTCGGTCCAATTTCTCTGTGATTTGTTTGGCATGGTTTTATTCCTCAGGCGACTCGCTGGTTCGGCTAATCATGGTGACTTTCATGTTCCCGATCCACAGAGGGTTGAGCGGGAACATTGGCTCCCAGAACCGTGGTGACGGGCGGTTGGGTGGGGCTGGGGCTCGCGGCAACCGTCTGGAGCGTGCTGACGGCCAGCACTTGCTGATCCAGACCGATATTCACCACGGCGCCGGAGGAGAAAACCACGCGGTAGCATTCCAGGCCCTGGTAGGTTGAGGTTTCAACGCTGTAAACATCCTGGCGCTTGATGGCGGCAGCAGCCAGTGCGGCGGCCTGATCTGGACTGAGCGGTGCAGTGACGGTTGGCACGATCAGGCTGATGGTGGCTGCCTGGGCGGTTGGGGCAGCATCTGCCATCACCGGTTGGGCGCTGCTGATATGGGTTACAACGCCGAATAGCACTGCCAGGGCGAAGGCGGTCAGCGCGGTTGAGAGGAAAAGGGCAATTTTCATATTCATGTGTCACTCCAAAGTGATGTTTGTCATAGGGGGTTGTTGATATAATGCCCTTGTCACAGGCCCATATAATCCTGTGGGTTTGTGACCGTGAAGGATATAACTATTGGTCGTGTGCTTCGCTGAAAAGTTACGAGCCGGGAGGCAAGTCTTAGCCAGTTTTAAGCTGAAGTGCTAAAACCTTTTTTCGTCTTTGAAAGCCGCTCTGGCGGGCTTGCCAGGCAGAGAAAAAGTCTGCCACATGGTGTTCTCAAGAAAGCTTGACAACCTGTTTAAATAGCGGCGCAAACCTATTTACCGCAGAGAGCGCACGAGAACGCTGAGTTTTTTGAAGATTTTCTCTGCGGTCTTGGCGCGCTCGGCGGTAATTTTTTTTAAAACTGTGTTCTTGAGAAAGTCATGAAGTCTGCCAGCCCTGATAAAGCCGAAAAAAAAGGTAACTGCTCAGCATGTTCCGTCATACTGAACGATTTGCTAACATCGTCCCGATGCCCTTGCGGGAGCAAATCGTGGGTACTTTCCATTCGGAAAAAATGTGGGTAAATGAACTAAATTTCGATGGTTC
>CAIWAX010000184.1 GCA_903910795.1 uncultured Anaerolineae bacterium | reverse complement strand
TCTTTCACCTCGCATGTTCTTGGCGAGGGCCGGGGGGGATAGGTTCTTGCCAAAAAGCACCCACCCCGTGAGCAGTTACCAAAAAAATAATGTTAACGAAAAAATATAAAATTTTCGATAACATTCTATCAGTATCTTCGTTTAATTTTTATCTATTTCCGGCGGCCGATAATCCAGGGATTGGTGACGGAAATATGTATTATACAGCTCGGCGTAATGGCCTCCTTGTGTCAGAAGGCTATCATGACTGCCCTGCTCGATGATTGCCCCGGCTCGCATGACCACAATCCGGTCAGCGGCCTTGACCGTTGACAAACGATGCGCGATCAGGATGCTCGTGGAATTGGCTAAAATCAGGTTGAGAGCCTGCTGAATTTGCCATTCGGTGAAAGGATCGATGCTGGCTGTAGCTTCATCCAGGATAAAGATGGCCGGCTTTTGAACCAGCACACGCATCAAGGCCACCAATTGGCGCTGCCCCATGGAAAGCCGCGCACCCCGCTCGCCAACCTCGGTATCAAGCCCCTTGGGGAGAGTCTCCAACCACTCACCATCCCCAATTCTAAGTGCCATCGACCGAATATCCGCCGTGGATGCGTTAGGGGCAGCGTACCTGATATTATCAGCCATGCTGCCCGAAAACAGAAACGGTACTTGCGAAACAATTCCGAGCTGCTTGCGATATTGGGTCAGGTCAAATGTGCGAATATCCTGCCCGTCAATCAGCAGTCTTCCACCCTGGAATTCATAAAATCGTGCAATTAACTTTGCAATTGAGGATTTCCCGGCGCCAGTGTGCCCAACCAGGGCCAGGTTTTCTACCGGCTGGATGTGCAGGCTGAAGTCGCGCAGGATGGGTTCATTGTCTGTATAGCGGAAATTCAAACCAACGAACTCGATCTCTCCACGCAAGGTCGCTGCAGCCCTATTGGCGATTTGCACCACGTTAGGATCAGCATCAATCAGCGCAAATGCCCGTTCAGCCGCCGAAAGCCCGGTCTGGATTTGTGCCCAAAAGGAAGTCAGATTCAAAATCGGGGACATGAAATAATCAAGTGAATTGATAAACAAATACCAGGCGCCAACCGTCAGGATACCGAGCGCTGCGCTCCAACCGCCTGCGTAGACTAAAATTCCCACAAAAATACCGCTGACCGCATTCAGAGTCGGAAAAACCAGGGAAAGCACAAACCCGCGCCGAACATTGACAGTGTATGCTTTCTGATTAGCGGCATCAAATATCTCAAAGATACTGTGCTCCTGCCGGAAATTCTTGGCCACGGCAATACCGCTGACCGTTTCTTTGATTGTGGCATTCACATCCGCCATGGCTTGCATCCCGCGCTTTGTGACCAGCCGCGCCAGGTTGCGAAAACCCATCGCCACAGCAAATACAACCGGCATGAAGGCCAGCATAATCAGGAATAAATGCCATTCGGTATGAGCCAGCACAAACCCCAGAATGATGGCCTGCACGATTTGCGAAGCCACATCCGTGACGATCACCACCAACTGTCCAAAATCATTGGTATCACTGGTGATACGGCTGACGATCCTGCCGGAAGAGAACTGATCATAGAAAGACAGGTCATGTTCAGCCGCCGCAGCAAAGGCTTTGGTACGCAGGCCAAGCACCACGTCCCCAACTGCGCGAACAGTCAGGCTGCGCCGGAGCCAGTTTAAACCATAATTTAAAAAGGCAATGGTGGTCATCACAATCCCAACCACCAGGATAGCCTGAGGGGTGGGCCGGCTTTTCAACAAATCCATAATGGCGCTGACCACGATTGGCAGGGCAGCGCCTAAAACCGCCATGACGGCCACCAGGATCACAATCGCGCTCAGGCGGGTTCTCTGTGCGCCAAAATAGCTGACCATGCGGCGCACAAGCACCGTATCAGAGTACTGCCGGTCATATTTTTCTTCGTTTAAACCTGCAAAAAATCCCATTTAGTTCGATCCAGAAAAAATTATAAGAATGGCAAGAAAAGAATTACTCGCGAAAAATCCGGCTGTAGACTTCAGAATTTTTCATCAACTCATCGTGCGTGCCCATTGCAGCCACCCGGCCTTTACGTATGACAATAATCAAATCTGCCCAACGGATCTGGCTCAAACGGTGGGTGATCAGGAGCGTGGTACGCCCCCTGGCGGCGGCAGAAATAGCTTTTTGGATCTTATCTTCAGTGGCAGAATCAATTGCACTGGTTGAATCATCCAGGATCAGGATGCGGGGATCCGTCAGAAAAGCGCGCGCCAGAGCCAACCGCTGGCGCTGACCGCCAGAAAGCGTCACACCGCGCTCCCCAATGACGGTAGCATAGCTGTTTGTAAATGTCTGGATGAAATCATGCGCCTGTGCTGCCTGCGCGGCGCTCTCAACAACTTCCTGTGTTGCGCCGGGTTTGCCAAAAGCGATGTTGTCGCTAACCGAACGAGAGAAAAGGAAAATATCCTGTTCAATGATCGAGATTTGCGAACGCAGAGAAGCCATGTTCCAATCGCGCACATCCATCCCATCCACCAGCACCTGTCCAGCGCTGGCATCATAGGTTCGGTTAACCAACTTGGCCAGCGAAGTCTTACCTGCCCCGGTTTGACCGACAATAGCCACTGTTTGTCCTGGTTTCACTTTGAAGGAAATGCCTTGCAAAATTGGCTCGCGCGAATCAGGATAGGCGAAGGACAGATTGCGGAACTCAATCTCCCCTTGCATCGTTCCAGTATGGCCCTGTGCGTTCTGATCAAGATTGTCTTCGCGTTTCATCAATTCCAAAATTCGCCGCGCGCTGGAGAGGCCTGAAGAAACCTGTGTATAGGCCCATGTGGAAGTAAAGGTGGGAAAATCCAACAGGCGCAACAAACCAAAGTACCCGATCACCTGACCAGTGTTGAGCAACCCATCCCGGAACAACAACAAGGCGTGTGTCAGGCCGGCCGCGATGGCAATGCCATATAAAAGGAATGCCACAAATTTCGCTTCGGTGTCCCCTTGCCGGACAAATACATCCCTCACCCTTTTTGCATTAAGAACGAATCGTTCCACCTCGGCATCTTCCTGGGCCGCGCCTTTGACAGTTTCCACGCCATCCAGTGATTCAGACAGGTGAGAGTTCATATCGCCAAAGGATGCCCGCACCTCATCAGAAATCGGCTGAAGATTTTTAAGATATCGTACCAACACTATGAAATAAATGAGGGCAAAAATAAGCGGCGTCAGCATCAGGGCCGGATGATAGGTGGGCGCAGCTATGATCGGCATTAACAGGAAGAAAGCCGAACCGATCACCAGATTGATTCCCGGGCTGAACATCAGATTTACTTCACGCACGTCATTTGTGGCGCGCGCCATTGTATCTCCCACTGGCTGAAGGCTATGGAAAGTCATACTTTTCCCGAGCAGGGAAATATAAATTTCATCCCGAATTTCACGCTCCAGCCGCTGGCCGAGCAATTCCGCGCCGAAATTTCGCCCCAATTGCAGGATGCCGCGCATTATCTGTGTCCCGCCGATCAGTAAAGCCAGGGGTAAGAGCACGCTGGTGTCGGGCGGTGATTTCAGCATGGAATTGAATGCGTCACCAACCAGCAGCGGTACAGCAGCGGCAAGCGCTGCGTTACCAAACGCGCCTACCAGCAAAAGCAGGATGATGCCCTTATGCTGCATGGCATGCGAATTGATCCACCGAACAGCGGTGGAACGGTCGAAAACTGGGCGTGCTATAGTAAATTCAGCCGGTGCAATGCTGGTTGTCATGAGTTCCTTAAAATCCGGAATAGCCGGGAAGTCATTTTACCCTGCTTTTGAGTGAAAGACAAAATAGGGCTGGGCATAAACAACTGCCAGCCCTATTTTATAATCCCAGATTGTTATTTCAAACCATACAGGCTGATTTTATCAAAGGTCATCGCCGCCAGCGTCCGGCCATCCGGAGAAATCGCAACTCCATACGCCTGGGTTGGAATGATGCCCTTGATGGACCAATCGCTAACCAACCTGAACCGGACTTGCGGGTTGTTCACACCTGATCCGGTAAGCAGCAGGCTGCCATCAGGCGTAAACACCAACCCTTCAGCCAGATCGTCAAACTGCTGGATGACACCCCAATCCGCAGTGCGCCAGACAACCACTCCACCACGTGTACAGCCGTTGGTTCCCGAAATATCGCAGTAAGAAGAAGCCAACAAGCTGCCATCCTGGGAAAGCGCCAGATGGTTCATTTCCCTACCGCGAAACATCTCTTTTACTTCGCTGCCAGTAGCCAACTTCCACAACCGCATCTTACCATCCGTGCCGCTGCTAATCAACTGGCTGCCATCATGACTAAAAACCAGGGCCAACACATTTTGGCCGGGGGCCTTAAGGGTCTGGATCGGCTGCCAGGAGCTCGTATCGTAAACCCAGATCACGCCTTGAGACCCTGCGTTAATTCCACCCACCGCCAGTTTTGTCCCATCAGGTGAAAAAGCCACACTACAGGAAATTTTCGGGCCGGCCAGCGCCAGGATTTGTTTACCGCTGACCGGATCCAGGATACGCACATGTGAGTTGCCAGTATCATCGGCCGCGGTGGCAATCCATTTCCCATCCGGAGAAAAAGCCAAATCCCAAACAATCCCGGTGTAAGTAGGGAAGGTAAATAACTGCTTTCCGCCAGGGTTTGACCAGATCGTAACCCCAAAATCCGCATCATTTCCACTTGCCGCGGCAAAGATGGTTCCATCAGGCGAGAATACCACTTTGCGGAGGGAAACAGCATTGATCTCTTTCAACAAGACCAGCTTCGCCACATTTTCCGGGAGGATCGCGGGCGGCTGAGGTGTATTGGTAGGTTGGAAAGTCGCAGTTGGCAGCGGAGTGATAGTGAATGTAGCTGTTGGCGGCAAAACAGTTGGTACTGCAGAGACAGGCGTAGCAGTTGCACTGATGACCAGATTCGTAGTTGAACATGCCAATCCAAACAGGATAAAAAGAAATAGCAATCGCTTCACAACAAACCTCCTCAAGTAAGGTTATCAAATCAAAACAAATAATTCAAGCCATTAATTATAGCCCTGGTTGTCACAAAAATTGCTTTACAGTACTTAAATGGGATCAATAATTGACAGATAAAAAACGCTCCATCTTTTTGATTGAAAGATGGA
>CAIWAX010000183.1 GCA_903910795.1 uncultured Anaerolineae bacterium | reverse complement strand
TATACGCAACAATGCAAAAACAACAGCAAATTCAGCTTGATCCTGCCGCCGAAATCGCCAAAATTAAGGCGCTCCGCGCTGCCGCTCGGCGGCGATCAACCTGGGGCAAATCGCGTCTCGTGAAGCACCGCGCCGAGCTGGTAAAGTTGCGCGCTGCCGGCGGCAGCTTTGCAGATCTGGCACTTTGGCTTCGCAAAGAAAAACGCATCGTGGTGGAACGTTCCACCGTAATGCGCTTCCTGGAAAAGCAAAATGGCTAAGGTAAGTTTTCGACCCTCAACAAGCCAAGCAACCCACGTAGTGCGCGGGCTCGATCTTGAGTCGGTGCGAACTGAAAAAAATTACTTGGGAGCCATCAAAGGTGTGGCCAAGTTTTTACAAGAAAACAAACTTGGCGACCTGCGCAGCCTGGATGCTGAAAAGGCCCTCGCCTACTTGGAGATACGCGGCCAAGAAGTCAGCCAGAAAACGCTGGATATGGACAGGCAGGCAATACAGGCCGTACTGGGCGAAAAGTTGCCAGTCGTTAAATCAGAACTGCAAACGACTCTTGAGAGCCGCGCATACACCCATGAGCAGGCCGTAATGGTGGCTGGTGCACAATCAGAAAAGCACTCACTGGCCACGCAAATCGCCGAGAACGCCGGTTTACGGGCACATGAATTACTGACATTGCGGCCGGTTGAAGAGCGCCAGGCCGACACGCATCGAGAGTACCGCGACGACCGGTTTACGGGTAGAACAGATGTAAAAATTTACACCGTCGAAGGTAAAGGCGGGTTGTGCAGAGAAGTAGCGATTGATCGGCCACTGGTAGATCAACTGGAATCGCGCCGCCTAGATGAACCTCGGATCGTATACGATCGAGACGTGAAATACGAACAGCACTACAACATCGGGGGCGGCAAACAGTGGGCGGATAGCTTCAGCAAAGCCGCCGACAGGGCATTGGGTTGGAGCACTGGCGCGCATGGCTTGCGTCATGAGTTTGCCCAGGAACGGATGAATACTTTGCAGGGCAATGGCTATGAGTATCGCGAAGCGTTAGAGATTGTCAGCCAGGAGATGGGGCACTTCCGCCCCGAAATTACCGAGGTGTACTTGAGATAAATTATGCCATTCCTGATCATCATGATATTAGCGCTCATGGGTGGCGCGGTCTGGTTAGCAAATGAATGGGTTGTATCGCATGGTGTCGTCGTTGTCATTAATGGCCAGTGGAGTTTGGTTGCAGCTGGATGGAAAGCAGTTGGGATTTTGGCCGGTGGATTTATATTGGTAGGCGTAATTTTTGGTGTATTGCTAGGTTTTAT
Source organism: uncultured Anaerolineae bacterium (assembly GCA_903910795.1). Classification (GTDB taxonomy): domain Bacteria; phylum Chloroflexota; class Anaerolineae; order Anaerolineales; family Villigracilaceae; genus UBA5195. Next base: position 367 of record CAIWAX010000183.1, on the reverse strand, counting down.
GGCCGGCTCAAAAATTTGGTCTATGTTCCAGTCTGAACGCGATGAATCAAACGAACGAACAAAACTGAAACTTGAAACTGAACGAAAGGCTCTAGAAGCCTCTAAAATCGATTTGGAGCGACGGCGATGGGAGTTTAGTGGCCAAATCGAAGGGATCGCGCTAGAGGCACGTCAAAAGGCACAGGAGCAGGCTTATAGCGCATTAATGGGGCAGAAAAAAGCAGAAAAGTTGGCACAGCACCTGGAAGAACGGTTGCGCAACTCACAAGGCAAGGCAAAACGATTGGCTCGGAAAGGTAACCCAATCTCATAGGATGTTCCGCAAGTCGTGTTTTTCCCACACACGAGCCCACTGGGTGACATAGGG
>CAIWAX010000182.1 GCA_903910795.1 uncultured Anaerolineae bacterium | reverse complement strand
TGGTCGTTTTTTTTGCTTCTCAACAATTAGGGCACTGGCTGGATGTGGTGGTTACGCCGCGAGAAAGTTTTTGGCACTTGCTGGCTGATTCATTCTTACAAGGTAAACTGTATCTGCCCAACCCGCCGTCTATTCAGGATCTGGTGTTATACAACGGGCATTGGTACATCCCTATCCCCCCGCTTCCAGCTTTTGTGATGTTACCACTGGTGGCAATCTTCGGAGTCCACGGTATCAATACAACCCTGGTTTCACTTTGCCTGGCAGCATTTACGGCTATGCTGGTCTTCTTAATTTTGGAAGAACTGGCTGACATAAAGTGGATCGAATTAGAACTATCCGGCCGCCTGTGGCTGACAGGCTTATTCGCATTTGGAACTGTTCAACTCTGGCTTTCGATCGTCAGCAGAGTCTGGTATTTTGCGCAAATTTGCGCTATTTTATTTGTGGCTATCTCTTTTTTGATGACCTTGAAAAAGATGCCCGCCTGGTTCGCAACTTTATTCCTCGGGCTGGCAATGCTCTCACGCCCCAATTTATTCACCCTCTGGCCTGCCCTGGCCGCTATTACCATCCAGTTCCAGATCAACCAGGATGGCCGGTTGGATTACAAGAAATTGCTGCGCTGGGTGATTTTTTCAGCATTTCCGCTGGCAGCCGCGGCCGGATGCCTGCTGCTCTATAATTACTTGCGCTTTGGAGATTTTCTGAATTTTGGTTATACCGATATTTACGTTGGCGGCAGCGTGGTGAGCGGTGCCCAAAAATTTGGAATCTTCAATTTGGAATTTTTCCAAACAAATTTACAGAGTATGCTTGTGACCTTGCCTGAGTTAACATCCCAATGCAATTACTACCTTGCGCGCGGACACGGCATCAGCATGTTGGCGGCTACACCCGCAATTTTGTACGTTTTCCGGCGGTTGAAAGTAGAGTGGTGGACGATTGGCTGCTGGGTGTCTGTGATTTTTAGCATGAGTCTTTTGCTGATGTACCACAATGACGGAAGCATTCAATTCGCTTACCGCTACAGCCTTGACTTTATTCTGCCAATCATTTTACTGATCACGGCAAATGCCCGGGAAAAAATTTCCTGGCAACTTAAATTACTGATCCTTGCCAGTGTGGTGATAAATTATTTCGGCACCGTTTCCTGGTATTTTAGTACCTGTTAAACTGGCAGACTGCCCCAAAAACCGAGGCCAACCAACACCATTAACACACTGCGCGCAACAAACCCTTCCCGAAACCATTTATTTGGGCGGCAGAATCACAGCCAGCGTGACCGGAACCGCCAAACGTTAGAGATAACCAAGACCCTTCAATCTCTCTTCAATATCCTTTTGTCCCTGGGTATTCATCTGGGAAGGCGGCTTGATATAGGTTTGATCCAGGTGCTTCCCTATCGCCAGAAACGGGATATCACGAAAAGAAAGGCCGGGCATATTGCTCAGATCACGGTTGGCAAACAGAACACCCGGCACCATGGCCGGATCGATACAATGGTCGGCACCCCAATGGTCTTCATTTTTCTCAAAGGTGGCTTCCGCAAACTTACCGAGCCCGGTTTCGGACGAAGCCCGGAAACCGGGAGCGTATCCGACCACCAGATCCGGCCCCAGGCGCGCATAAGGGCCGTGAAAAACCTCGTGTTTCAACCCAACCCGGCTGACAACTTGCCGTCCATCCGGGGCCTTCCAATCCAGCAGACCGCTCTTGATCTCTTCTAATTTCTTTTCCAGGCCATCCGCCTGAACGATGCCCTGCCCTTCCCGCCCCGCAACATTAAGATACAGGCTGTTCAGGCCGACAGCATACGCATTGGTTTGCTGCCAATTTACATCCCGCAAGTCACCCTGACTGGCCTGTTTCTGCAGGGACATAAATCCCTGGCTGATCAACCAGCGGTTCAAATGTACTTTCTGATCAAACGGACGGAAGCCGTGATCGGAAAGCACCAGGAAGCGGTGTTTATCGAGACCCAATCGATCAATCTCAGATTGGACTTTGCCGACATAACGATCCAGGCGCTCATACCAGGAAAGAACAATATCCTCACGATCGCGCAGGAACATGTGCTGAACCCGGTCAAGACAGTCAAAAATCCCGGCCAGGACTCCCTCGCGGAAATTACTCAGCCGCCGAAGGTAAATTTTTTGACGAGATTCAAAAATAGAGTCACACAGGCTCAGGAACTGATCATCTGAAATACAGCCATCTTCCAGGGCATTGGTATCCTGCGGCCAACCGAGCGTCAGGAATGGGCCGGCGCTATTCCAGGCATCCTTGACCAGTGAGGCGGGTGTGGCATACTGCCAGAGTGGATGCAGTGGGTGGATTTGCAAAGGCAACAGATACAGGCTGACGCGGCCCTTGAGTTCAGTCAGGATTACCTGTGTCACTGAGTAAACATTGACCATGAAACCGGCAGGGAATTTCAACTCAATGACCGGGCTCCACTGCCCCAGTCTCAAGGTTAATTTCTGCTCGCCGATAGACACGCGAGCGGAAACATCATCAATGACATCAACAGCCACCGGCAGGGTAATCGGCCGCATACCATCCTTTGCCTTAACATTTGGCCCTTCCAGCAAAGCTGTGAATCTGCCTTTTCCAATGGAAGTCAACCGGGTGACTTTGGTTTTTTTTAGCTCCCCAGGTTCGGAGGTTAAGAATGTTCCCACGCCCAACTGCCCACGGATATCTGGCGCGCCCAGCCCCGGGATGGTTGCCACCGGGATTTCCGGCCGAGCCGGGAAAAGAGCCGGCCACCATAAGGCCGTGGCCGGATAGCCCATATCCGCGGCTTCCTCGAAAAAGGTTTTTGTTGTATATGGCGACAAAAACTGCTCACCAAGCAGATTGCTTTGCCGGGTCGGCAGAAGGGAGACGTAAGCGGAATATGTTTTTGGATCGCGATGGACAAAATCGAAAATACCGTGCGAGCCGGGGTCAACACCGGTTGCGATGCTGGTCCAGGAAACTTCGGTTTGGGGAGGTGAACAAACCTCCAACTTAGAGTATCCCCCCGCCTCCACCATTTTACCCAAGTTACTCATTTTTCCGGCCTGAAGGGCGCGTCCAAACATAACCGGATCAAAGGAATCAAACCCCAGGATGACGGTCCGCATTTAGTCTTGTTCCTCATCCTTATTATTGCGTACTGTGCGGCGAAAACGCGCAAGGTATCGCCGGATCTGGCCAGAAAAAATCAGTAATATCCCTGAAGCGACAGCGAACAATGCAGCCAATACTTGAAAAAGCATTCCACCGGTATTAGGATCTATATACATGTATACCTCGATTTATAAAATTTTAATTCAGGGTGTAGTCATGGCCCACCAATTTCCAAACGCTGAATTTTTCCATCCAAACATTCCAGATATATTCTACCTTATCGCTACCCCCCTGGCAATTAACCAACATAATTTTAACACAATCTACCAAACAGAAATAATCGTTTTCTGATTATTTCTTGCTTTGCCAACAAAAAAGTGGCCTATGAAAGCATTGATATACTGAACTTCTGGGTACTTTTCATTCAGGAAATTTGCCCTTGCCGTGGTCAGAAGCAGGCTGTTGTGTCTCCATAAATACTCCAACATTTATCCAACTATTGCCTTGTCTGCCTGCCGCTGAATACACGGTCTTACAACTCTTTGCGTTGAGATTACCTCTAAATTGGTCCGGCACGTTTGGGAATATGTGTTATTATGATTTCAATAGGATAACAGAGAGTTACGTTGGTTGAATAAACAGCGACATCTCACGTATTGTTCGTGAGTTGTTTTTTTTCCTCCGATGGAACAAACAGAACACCTAACAAATTTTCTCATTGCCCAAAGGAGGCAAATATTATGGCTGATCGAATTCAAGGTACTGTAAAGTGGTTCAATGGTGACAAGGGCTTCGGCTTTATTTCCCGCGAAGGTGGCGAAGATGTTTTCGTTCATTTCTCCGCAATTCAGGGCGACGGTTTCCGTAACCTGACTGAAGGACAGAAGGTCGAATTCGCTGTCGAAAAAGGCCCCAAGGGCTGGCAAGCGACCAACGTCAAAGCGATCTAATTAAAACAAAAATCCCCTGGCATTTCAATGCCAGGGGATTTTTATTTTAAGTTCATCTTACGCAGTTTTGGAAGGAACAAGCCTTAATATTGAACTTACATTTGCCCTGTGGGTGGGTACTTTCCATCCACAAATTCCCAACTAACGCGGTTTGACCCGCGAACGCGGAGCAAGCTTGTTCGGGCTGGTGTGGCGTTGGGGCGCGGCGGGGACATGTTGAACAGCAGCAGGGACATGTCGGGGGGTGGGTGAATGATGGGTAGCGTAAACCACAGTAGCCGGCTTGGGCGGTGCAGGCGCAGTATAGTCAAACCCTTCCAGGCTCTCACGCTTCAGGGGATGTTCCATGATTTTTTCAAGAGTGCGGATCATGTCGTTATCTTCGGGGGTCACAAGCGTAAAGGCGTCCCCGCTGCGTTCAGCCCGTCCGGTGCGTCCAATCCGGTGGATATAGGCATCGGCGGTATCCGGCATGTCAAAATTGATCACATGTGAAATACTTTCAACATCCAGACCACGCGCGGCAATATCGGTGGCGACCATGATCTGGAAATGACCACTCTTGAAACCTGTCAGAGCTGCCTGACGTTGGTTTTGGCTGCGATTGCTGTGCAGACTGGTAACTCTGAAGCCATCATGAGAGATCTGTTTTGCAAGTCGTTCAGCGCGGTGTTTCGTTCGGGTAAAAATCAGCACCGAATCTGTGTCTGTCTTTCTCAAAATGGCGATTAAGAGACCGGTTTTTAAATGGGGCTGCACCGGGTAGAGCGCATGGCTAACCGTTTGGGCCGGGCGGCTAATCCCCAGGCTGATGCGCTGCGGGCTGTGCAGCGACATGGAAGCCAGTTCTTCGATCTCCTTTGGAAAGGTGGCCGAAAAAAGCATGGTCTGGCGTTTGGCTGGCACAGCGCGAATGATTTTCTTTACATCCGGCAGGAAACCCATATCAAACATACGATCGGCCTCATCCAACACCAGAATTTCGATACTGCCCAGGCGGGCAACACCCTGGGCGACCAGGTCGAGCAACCGCCCGGGGCAGGCGACCAGGATCTCCACGCCTTCACGTAAGGCTCGAACCTGTGGGGCAGGGCCAACGCCTCCATAGATTGTGGCGCTGCGAATCTGGGTTCCAACCGCCAGTTCGCGGATGGTATCGTTGATCTGTTCAGCGAGTTCCCGGGTAGGTGTAACGATCAGTACCCGGGCCACTCGTCGAGGGCCGTCAAGAAGCTTGTGCAAAATGGGCAGAACAAATGCAGCGGTTTTCCCGGTGCCGGTTTGGGCAGTGCCGATCAGATCATTTCCGGCCATTGCCGCCGGGATGGCGGCCAATTGAATAGGCGTCGGTATCTCATAACCGGCGCGGTTGATCCCCGTCATCAGACGAGAATCCAGGTTAAACTGGTTGAAGCTCACAAATATTCCTTGTCTTCAGGAGTCAGGCAGGTGTTGAGGAATCAAAAAAACAGCGGCGGACTGCTGAGCTAATTGGGTGGGAACGGCGAATTTACCGTGTAAAAAGATTATACCCTAATAAAACACCCCTGCCCGCCGCCAGCCTGCGCCACGCGCGTTATATACCCTTCACGGTCACAAATTGCGCTTTTTTGGTTAAGGGGAAATGCGCAATTTGTGACCGTGGGCATTATATATATGGGTTCGGCAGTTGGCGTAAAACCTGGATAGTTCTTGAGAGTAGTATCCGGTAAAATTGGAAATGATAATCAATCTGGAGATATTTATGCGACCTGTAGCTGTTTTAGGAATTGGACAAACTGTCATTGACGAACACTGGGATAAATCGCTGCGCGAGATTGCGGGTGAAGCTGCCTTTGCCGCCATGCAAGATGCGGGTGTGGAACATCCTGATGGGCTATTCGTAGGGAACATGCTTTCCCCCCTGGTGGGCGGGCAAAACCAGTTGGGGGCCTTCATCGCCGACTGGGTAGGCATGTGGAAGGCAGAAGCAACCAAAATTGAGGCCGCCTGCGGCTCAGGCGCCGCGGCCTTCCGCGCCGGACTGATGGCGGTAGCCTCCGGTGAAATGGATTCGGCGCTCATTGTCGGCGTGGAAAAAATGACAGACAAAGCCGGGCATGATGTTACAGCCGCCCTGGCCACCGCCGCGGATGCGGATTATGAAGTGGAGCAAGGCATTTCATTCGTGAGTTTGAATGCGCTTATTATGCGCCGGTATATGTACGAATTTGGCTGGAAGCACGCAGATTTTGCCCCGTTTTCGATCAATGCGCACGCCAATGCTCTGCACAATCCATTTGCGCGGCTGCACGAGCGTATCACGGTTGAACAATTTGAAAAATCAGCCATGGTGGCGACACCCATCAACCTGCTGGATGCATCTCCCATTGGAGATGGGGCCGCGGCTGCAATCATCGTACCTGCCGATCAGGTGCGCTCGCTGCCTGGACGTCCCCGCATTGCGGTGGCTGGTTCAGCGGCAGCCACCGATACGCTGGCCGTCCACAGCCGTAAAGACCCGCTATTTCTTTCCGCCGCCTATCTTTCGTCCAAACGCGCTTATGAAATGGCCGGGGTGGAAAGAATGGATATCGATTTCTTTGAACTGCATGATGCTTTTTCAATCATGGCAGCATTATCGTTGGAAGCCTGCGGATTCGCTGAACGCGGGCAGGGGCCGCGCCTCGGTCTGGAAAATAAAATCCGCATCGCCGGTGGCGAAATACCTGTGTGCACCAGGGGTGGATTAAAGGCCCGCGGGCACCCGGTCGGCGCAACGGGGATGTATCAAATTGTGGAAGTTGTGCAGCAGTTGAGAAGGGAATGTGGCCCAACACAGGTGGATGGCGCGAAAATCGGTATGGCACAAAATATCGGCGGCAGCGGCGCTACCATCCTGACACACATCTTAAAGGCTGAATAGGTCTTTATTCATCTTTATTCATCTTTACCCATGCGGCGCAGGTATAAACGATAGAGCAGCGGCATATACACCCGATCCTGGGCCTGCGCTGCGCGCATTAGCTGGCCGCCAAAACCGCGCTTGAAACGGTAAACTCCCCACAAGCCATCGTGGCGATCCTCAAACTGGGCTTCGAGTGTTGTTTCGTCAGCATCTGGAACGCCCCACAGATCATACATCATACAACCGTGTTCCCTGGCCCATTTCATTGCTTCCCATTGGAGCAAATAAGTGGGCATGCGGTTGCGTTCCTGATCATTGGACGCGCCATAAAGATACCAACTGCGCTGACCGTGCGCAAAAATCATTAAGGCAGCCAGCGGTTTGTTTTCAAACTCTGCCACAAATAATTCGGCCATGCCAGCCTGATGAAATAAATCATACGCTTTGCGGTAATACGTCTGGGAATGCACCCCGAACCCATCCCGCCCGCCAGTCACCTGCATTAACTGATGAAAACCATCCAGATCATCCCAGGCGCGAATGGCAATATCTTTTTTCTCTGCCAGGCGGATGTTGTACCGGCATTTCTGCTTCATTCTGGCAAGAATATCATCCAGGCTCCCATCCAACGAAATTACAATCGTACGGGGGGGTTGAATGTTATGCGGAGACGGTTTAAAAACCCTGCGGGCAGAACCCAGGTGAATTGTTTCATGCTCCCAGGCATCGAGTTCTATTTTCAAAAAAATAGCACGTTTTTGCCTGCAAACCTGGTCAACTTCAGCCCAAAACTGATCACCGGCAAAATTAGCATGCGGATTCAGGCACGGCTTTGGCGCGTATGCTGCGGTAAAACCCAGGGGCAACTTTCGGAACAGAATTTGAATACCCTGATCCGCTTGTATCAGGCGAACAACATCCCACCCGAAAGCTGCTTTTAATTCACCCCATTCAGCGGTCTGTAAGACATGCGCATCTGGATATTTTTGTATAAATTTTTGCCATTCAGCAAGGGAAACTCGGGACATGGACGCCAATTCGTTCTTCAAGATCAAAGCACATCGGTCAGGTCTGCAGGAGGCAGCGTGGCAAGGATAGCGGAACCGGGAACAACGCTATCCAGCAAACTGATGATTTCGTCAGACTGGCTTTTTTCAACCAGTTCAGCCAGTTGCTGAATGGTTATTGCGAGAGTCTCGCTTGCGATCACGTTTTCGCTGGCAGAGCGGAAGATATCCGGATGGGCAGTCGGATCATAGGTTTTACCGGTTTCCCACAACTCCTCGCGCAACTTTTCACCCGGGCGCACACCCGTAAAAATAATTTCGATGTCTTTCCCCGGCTCAAGGCCGGAAAGACGGATGAGGTCTTCCGCCAGATCCAGAATGCGGATCTGCTCGCCCATATTAAGTAAGAATGCCTCGCCGCCTTTGCCCATCGCGGCTGCCTGTAAAACCAGGTGAACCGCTTCAGGAATGGTCATGAAGAAGCGAAACATGTCCGGGTGGGTAATTTGCAGGGGCCCGCCGCTCGCGATCATACGCTTGAACAAAGGCACGACCGATCCGCGACTGCCCAAAACATTCCCAAAACGAACGACCGAAAAGGCTTTGCCGGTGCGCAGCGCGGCATCCAGGACAATCATTTCGGCCATGCGCTTGGTGGCGCCATACACATTGGCCGGGTGGACGGCCTTATCGGTGGAGATCAGGACAAGCCGCTGCACACCAAAGGCTTCAGCAACCTGAACAACATTTTGCGTGCCCAGGATGTTATTGGTGATGGCTTCTTCGACATTAAACTGCATCAATGGCACGTGTTTGTGAGCCGCGGCATGGAAAACAATTTCGGGCTTATATTTTGCGAAGACAGCCTTCAACCGCACGCTGTCCCGCACATCAGCAATCACCGGGATCAGTTCCAGACCGGGATAATCCTGTTTAAGCTCGAGCAATGCCTCAAAGATGCTGTTCTCACCGTGCCCAAGCAACACCAGGCTGGAAGCCTTCCAGCGTGCAATCTGGCGGCAAAGTTCACGGCCAATCGAACCACCCGCGCCAGTGACAAGCACGCGCTTGCCTTCCAACACCTGCCCAATCAACTCTTCGTGAATTCGAACTGGTTCGCGGCGTAGGAGATCGGTGATTTCAACTTCACGCAGCCGGCTTACACTAAGCTTTCCACCCAACAATTCATAAATACCCGGCATGGTACGGAAAGCCACCCCTTTTAACCGGCAGATATCCGCCACCAGCCGTACAATCCGTCCGGGTGCAGAAGGGATGGCAATGATAACCTCATCAACCTGCCTCTCGTCCAATACATTCGTCAGGTCAGTTATTCTACCAATGACCGGTACACCAAGCAGCGAGTGCTTTTGTTTGACAGGATCATCATCTAAAAAACCGACCGGTTCCAGGTTAATCTGCCGGTTCTTCTGCATCTCCTTAACAACCAGTGCGCCCGCATTCCCTGCCCCAACAACGATGATCTTGCGAGTTTTTCCATTGCTGCGCGGCGCCCTGGATTCAGCCAGGATCCGCAGGGTGAAACGCATTCCACCAATCAAAAGCAGGGAAAGAAGCCAATCAATCGCGAGTACAGAGCGAGAAAATCCAGGACCAAAAACCTTCAGCCAAAACAAGATGACAAAAACGATCGAGACAATCAGGGAGGCAGTTGTGACTGCCATGGTGATCAGCTTAAGTTCGTTGACGCTGGCGTAAATCCATAAACGCCGGTACATCCCAAAAAGATAGAAGACGGCCGGTTTGATAACCAGTGAAATCCCGATCAACCATAAGGCCCCCTGCAGGTAGAAACGCATAAAATCAGGAGTAAATTCGAGACGCAGGGCATAACTACCCAACACCGCAACGGTGATAAGCAGAATATCGGCAAAAAAAACAACACGGTTGCGAACAGTCATTGGATTACTGAACTTATGGGTACTTTCCATCAGGCAGTCTTCATCCAATCCACAACCGTCTTTAATCCGTTGGCAAGGGAAGTATCCGCGTGAAACCCAAGCACATCAGCCGCTTTGCGGGGATTGCCCACAGAACGGTAGATATCTCCAGAACGAGCCGGGGCGTAGACTGGCGCCGGGGCGGATGGGAATAAACCCATCAGGCCATTGACAAGGTCAACCACGCGAATCTCATCGCCAGTACAAATATTAAAAACCTCTCCCGGCGCAGCGGGATGGTCGGATGCAACCAGGTTGGCGCGGACAATATCTCCGACATACACCAGGTCCCGGGTCTGGCCTCCATCACCATAGATCGTGACGGGTTTTCCCTCAAATAGCCGGCGTGTAAAAATAGGGACAGCCGCGGCATACATACTGTCAGGGCGCTGGCGTGGGCCATAAACATTGAAATAACGCAAGGCAACTACTTCCAGACCAAATGAACGCGTGTACATTCCGGCATACAACTCGTCAACCCGTTTGGATACAGCGTAAGGTGATTGCGGGTTGAGAGGTGTGTCTTCACCAAGCGGCATGGCATCTGAATCGCCATAAACCGCGGCAGAAGATGCCAGAACAACCCGGCCAACCCCGGCTTTTCTGGCAGACTCAAGCAGAATTTCAGTGCCGCGCTGATTGATCTCAAAACACGTTAACGGATCATCCATCGATTGCGGCACAGAAACAAAAGCCGCTTCATGGAAGATAAGGTCAACGCCCTCAACAGCCCTGGAGACAGCCAACGGATCGCGCAAATCCCCTTCCACTAATTCAACATTCAACCCGGCCAGGTTGTCACGCCGGCCGGTTGAAAAGTTATCAAACACTCTGACAAAATTGCCCTGCTCCAGCAAGGCGCGAACGATATGCGAGCCGATAAAACCGGCGCCACCGGTAACCAGGGTTTGTTTCATTACCTACCTCTTCTACCCAGAACTGTGCCAATCGTTCCAAGAATGATTGCCATATCCATGGCAATTGACCGGTGTTTGATGTAAAACAAATCATATTCCAACTTGACTGCGGTATCCTCAACCGTGGAAGCATATCCATAGTTAATCTGGGCCCAGCCTGTTATGCCGGGTTTGACCAGAAGCCGGGCCCGGTAAAATGGAATCTCATGTTGAAAAGTAGCCACCCATTGGGCGCGTTCAGCGCGCGGACCAACGATACTCATTTCGCCACTCAGAACGTTCCAAAACTGGGGGACTTCATCCAAACGCGTAGCGCGCAGAAAATTACCGACCCGGGTGACACGCGGATCATTTTCTCCGGCCATTTGCGGTTTTCCTTCGACTTCGGCATTCTGTCGCATGGTTCGGAACTTGATGATCTTAAACTCCCGGCCGCCGTGCCCCAGGCGTTCCTGCCAATAGAAAATCGGCCAACCGCTATCAATCAAAATAGCGATCGCCACAACAGGCAAGATCATCAACATGATCAACAACCCGACAATTGAACCGATAATATCAAGAAACCGTTTCCCAATCTCAAAAAAACTGCTGGAGCGGGCTTCATCGACAAATGACCGTATGATCCAATCCGATTCAAGATGATGAATCGGCACGCGGCCCAATAATTCTTCGTATAGGGTGGGCATGCGGATAATTTCTATACCGCGCTCCTGCGCATCCAGGAGAGTCTGAAAGGTTTCTCCAAGCATTTCCCCGGTAATGGAAACCACCAGATCCGTAATATTCATTTCATCAATGAGGCGAAGTAATTTATCACTTCCCCCTATAATTCGAAAACCTTCAACATCTTTACCCAATTTTTCTGGGTCATCATCAATAAAAGCCACCAGGACAAAGGGCGGCGGAGTGATCGATTTATAAATTTCAGCCAGGCTATGTCCTTTACCACCTGCGCCAACCACCAGCACACGCCGCTGATTTCCCTGCGAAGTAACAAAACGGATGTACAACCAGCGCCACAGCAGTGTCAGCAGCATCGCCAGAACAATAAAAACTGCCACGGCCCGCCGGTTGATGCGTCCAGGCTCGTCAGAGGTAAAGTAAATCAACAGGTAAGCAATACCCCCCACCAACCCGGCAACTGATACAGCGCGTAAAGTGCGGTTCCAACTGGCGGCCCGGTGCAAATCATAAATTTCGATCAGCAAAAGCATCCAGGCGACTGGTAGAAGATAAAACCAAAACTGCACACGCAGGCGAAAAAATTCCAGCGAGAATTTCTTTAACCAGGCATCCCCGGCAAACCAAAAATATATGCCCGCCAACAACGCAAGGGCCGCCATGACCAGGTCGCCAAATATTAATAAAGCGCGCTGTTCGCCAGGTCGTATACGCCAGGTTGGTTTTGTTTCAGAAGCCATTTTTCAGGATATCCACTTTTCTGAAAAAATACTCCACAAAAAACCAGCTCCCCAGGCCAGGTGCATAACTGCAACCGCCAAAGGCAAACCAATCATCAGGAAATATTCTTTACGAAACACAGCATTTTTCAGGCTGACCATCATCAAAATAATAAAATAGGCCAGGAATTCAAATAAAAGTAACCAACCAAAGACCCGCCAGGCAAACGATAACACAAATAAAATCGCCAGGCTGGCAGTGAATACAGGTGGAAGCGCCTGCCGCCAGCGTAATGTGGTTGGGTAACGGCGCAGCATTTTCAACTTCCAAAATCCATATCGGAAATATTGAACCGCCAGCGCCTGTAAATTGGAGCGGGCAAAATACACGGTCCGGATGGCAGGATCAAGCCAGATTTTGCCACCGGAATTACGTATACGCGCATTTAATTCATAATCTTCATTGGCAAGCAAGCTCTCATCATATTTGCCAATTTTTTCCAATAATTCTCGCCGGAAGCACCCGAAGGGTACCGTATCCACATAAGCGGCCTGTCTTGCATGCCGGTAGAAAGCATCACCCACCGCCAGCGGATGGCCAGCCGCAACAGCAATAGATCGGGCCATCCAGGTATTTGCACCTGGGCGTATCTCCCAAACCCCGCCTACATTTTCGCCCTTTCTGGATTCCAGGGCAAGAATACAGTTTTCCACATAATCGGGATACGGTGCGGAATGAGCATCCAGACGCAAAACGACATCGCCGTTTGATGCTTCGATCGCGCGGTTGAGAGCAGCAGGGATGGAACCAATCTTATTACTGATTACCTGCAAGCGTAACTCCGGATGGTCACGCTGAAATGCAGCGATCACATCAAGAGTGCCATCCGTTGAATTGCCATCCGCAATATTTACATCCAGTCGGGAACGGTCATAGGTTTGGGAAAAAAGCGCATTCAATAAAGATAAAATGCGCTTTTCTTCGTTGTAACATGGGACGATAATGGAAACAGTGGGTGGCATACCTGTTAACAATTTTACCACCATGCCATTAATCGCTATTTCAACCCGCACACAGACAGCAGCCCGATGGCAAAGCAGGATGATCCGGCATTAACAGCAGGTATCCTGGAGCCTATTTCAAAGCAATGGCTTCAATTTCCACGATTCCACCCTTTGGCAAACCTGCCACCGCAATGGTGGAGCGGGCGGGAGGGTTGGATGCAAAATATTCAGCATAAATTGCATTCATTTTTGGAAAATCTGCCATGTCGCGAAGAAAAACAGTTGTCTTCACCACACGGTCAAGACTCGTACCAGCAGCTTCGAGAACATTTCTCAGGTTTGTCAACACCTGGTGGGTTTGAGCTTCCAATTCCGAACTGACCAGATCCCCAGTGGCCGGATCAATGCCAGTCTGACCAGCGCAAAAAATAAAGCCACCGCTTTCGATAGCGACTGAATAAGGGCCAATGGCCTTGGGAGCTTTTTCAGCCTTAATCACCTTCTTTTCAATACCATCCATGGTTTACCTCTTTTTTTAGTTGAAATACTAATAGTGCAAAGTTATGATTACCTTAAATGAAAGTATACATTAAAAAGTGATGAAGATTACCGGGAAACCGTTACGATTTATACCCTTAACGGTCACAAACCCAGTGGGCTTGTGACCGTGGGCATTACATCAATGATAGCTTCGCAGTTTTCTGAGAGAAAGCAATCCAAATAAATTAAAAACCATGGCCAGCACAGCCACCACCGGGAACCCAAATGCCTGGTAAACAAAAGTCGCAAGCAAAGCACCAATACCACGGCCAATAGAATGCCCGGTAAGATTGAAAGACATTGCCGTAGCGCGTGCCCCGGGCAGCACTTCCGTCATCATGGGCACGTGGCTGACCATGACAAATTCGAAGGTAATATAAAAGAAAAATAAGCCAATCAAAGCGCCAATTTCGGTACCACCTAAAAATAACAGGGCCAGTGATGAAATCGCGCTGGCAATCAATCCAATTGCCAGTGCACGCGGTTTGCCAATCCGATCAGTGAACATCGCCACCAGGCCTTCACCGCTCAATTCCGCGATGCCGATCACCGCCGACGCAGCACCGAGCGCAGCGATTTTCAATGCGAACCTGTCTTCCAACCAGACACCAAAGATCAGATTAACCATTTCATTGGCGGCACTGGCCCACAAAGCAATACTGATGGCTGCCACTGTGGGACGATGCGTTAGAACCGTTCGGAAGTTGGCCCAGGGCCCGCTGGCCGGTTCATGATGCGTATCTTCAGAAGGAATCAACCACCAGAGAAACGCAAACAAAACCAGGCCTAAGATTAACAGCAATGGGTATGGGGCTGACCACCCAAAACGCTCTATTAACAGACCCATCAGAGGTACACCCGCAATAAATGCCAGAGACCAGCCCATTTCGGTCACCGAAAGCGCCAGACCACGTCTGTTATATGGAACCCGGTCGCCGAGATAAGCTTGCATGGCGGGGTCAAACAGGTATTTTCCAACCATGGCCAATGTCAAAGCAATGGTCAATGTGACCAACGAGGGCTGGATCACTACCAACCCAACCGCCAGGATAAAAACTGCCAATCCAGCCAGCATCCCAAACCTGCGCCCGCGATGATCTGAGACTGAGGAAATAAATGGTACAAATATCCCAAAAAAGGAGCGCGCTGATACAACCAGGGAAATGGTTGTAATATCCACACCCAGCCCGCGCGCAAATACCCCCAGAAAGGGATAAGCCATACGATGCGCGGTATTCAGAACAACCCGGATCACCATAAAAAAGGCGATTTGGAATTTTAGTTTCATCAGGGAGATCACCCAGGCATAGCAATAGCGCAAAAATTCAGTCGAATAAATTATTTTGAATTGAGCGATAGCCACCAGCGAGCCAAAAAG
>CAIWAX010000181.1 GCA_903910795.1 uncultured Anaerolineae bacterium | reverse complement strand
CTACAAAAAGTACCGTCGCCCCCTTCCCTTTCGGGAAGGGTTCTTTCACCTCGCATGTTCTTGGCGAGGGCCGGGGGGGATAGGTTCTTGCCAAAAAGCACCCACCCCGTGAGCAGTTACTAAAATTATTCGTTCGAGACCACCGCTTCTTTAAGTTCATTCGCATCTTGCTTTATAGAGGCGACGTAGATGCCTGCCAGGATTAAAACTGCCCCGAAAATTTTCAGGGCAGTGGGGGATTCTTTCAAGATTAAATATGCTAGGATAGTGGATCCAATCGGTTCACCCAGGAGAGTCACAGAAACAATCGAGGCAGGCAGGTAGCCAAGTGCCCAATTGAAGGTTGAATGTCCTAATAATTGGGGGATGATCGCCAGAAGCAGCAGCCAACCATAGGTGATCGGTTGAAATCCAATGGCACGTTGGCCAGAAAAGATCAAAATAACCAGCAACAACAGGGCTGCCATACCATAAACCACAAAGATGTATGGAACTAAGGTCATTTTTGCGCGTAGCCGTCGCCCGATAATAATATATCCTGCTGCCATCCAGGCCCCGCACAGCGCCAGAAAATCACCGAAAAAAGCGCTGCCTTGAAGAAAAGTTGAGAAAGGTGGGCAAACGAGGCCGCCTTTCCATAAACAGGTATCTGAAATGGCAACGATTGCTCCCCCAACCAGGGTCAGCAACATTCCGATTATGACGGGTTTCCCGCTTGGCTCGCGCAGGATGAGTGGGGAAAGCAGGGCCACCCACAACGGTGTGGTTGTTACAAGTACCACCGAGCTAGCCACGCTTGTATATTTTAGTGAAGATATCCAGGTCGCGAAATGCAATGCCAGGAAAAAACCCGACAAGAGTGCGAGAAGAATTTCCTTTCGGGTAAGAATTTTAAGCTCTTGCCAGTGTCTTGTCAGCGCTATTGGCGCCAGGATGACGATCGCGAGTGTCAATCTATAGGCTGCGATGGCTAGAGATGAAGCATCCTCTTCAGCAAAACGGATGAAAATGGATGAGGTTGAAACAGCCAGAATTCCGCCCAAAATGGTAAGCGTAATGAACAGTTTTGATGGTTGGGCAGGCATTCAAATCCTCCGGTTGGTGATCTTCGATCACCCTTTTTGACGACCATAATCGTCCGAATTGAGAATTGACCCGGGTTCATGCCCAGGCTAAAATAAAAACACTTACAGTATGGTAAGGCAAACAATAATTTCAGTCAACCCCGTATCTCAAAGGAGACACTTATGGCTTTTACACTCTCACCACTTCCCTATGGTTATGACGCTCTTGAACCATTCATCGACACTCAGACCATGACCATTCATCATGACAAGCATCACGCGGCGTATGTCACCAACTTAAATGCAGCGCTGGACAAGCATCCTGAATTAGGTGGCTGGTCTTTAAATGATCTGGTCCAAAAATTGAACGATGTTCCAGAAGATATTCGCACGGCTGTCCGTAACCATGGTGGCGGTCATTATAATCATGATATGTTCTGGCAAATCATGGGACCTCAAGCTGGCGGCGACCCGAAAGGCGTGCTGGCCAAAGCGATTGATACCGATTTCGGTTCTTTTTCAAATTTCAAAGCCGAGTTTGAAAAGGCGGCAATGGGTCGTTTTGGGTCTGGCTGGGCCTGGCTGGTTGTCAAAGGCGATAAACTGGCAGTGGTTTCAACTGCCAACCAGGATAATCCCCTGACTGATGGCATGAAGCCGCTGGCCGGAATCGATGTTTGGGAGCATGCGTATTATCTTAAATATCAGAATCGTCGTGCGGAGTACGCCTCTGCGTGGTGGAATGTAATCAACTGGGAAGCTGTTGCCAATCGCTACGGTAAATAGTTATTTGTAATTTTTTTAGAGCAGTAACGACTATAATATAGCCGTTACTGCTTTTTATTTTCAAATACAAATTACCTGACGGCAATGGAGAAAATCAATGTCACATGTAATTACAAGTCTTTGCTTGCGCGATAGTGGCTGCGTCGATGTTTGCCCGGTGGAGTGTATCAGCCCAGGTAATCCGTCTAACAAACGGCCCACTTACTTTATTGATCCGAATTCATGCATCGACTGCGGAGCCTGTGTGCCTGAATGTCCTTATAATGCAATCTTCCCGCAGGATGAGGTTCCGGGTGCTTATAAAGCGAAAGGCGGCGAGTTTATCAATCAGGTTGGTTTGACGGGTCATTATCAAGGCCAGAACTCCCAGGGAAAACCGGTGGTTTTGG
>CAIWAX010000180.1 GCA_903910795.1 uncultured Anaerolineae bacterium | reverse complement strand
GTTCTTGGTTTTGTTTCAGATTCTATAAATAAAACCATCCCAGATGATGAAAATAAAATGACAAAATCCAACCAAAAAATTTATAAGCGCGCAGATTTTAGTTATGATCTGTATAGGATCCAAAAATCTATCGGTCGACCTGATCTCGTTGTAGCTGTACGCGCTTTTACTCTTAAGCAAGAAGATTTTCTTTGGGTTCCTGCAAATGAAAATGGAAAAGGATCAACATTTTCACACATTAAATATCAGGAGAAAGACCATGCTTGATTTATCACCCGCGCTTGCTCGTCGAATTATAGACCAGGTAGGTGGCCCAGGACAACCTCCACAATATGGTTTTCAATATTTCACAGTTGATGTTGATCCATATCTTTCCGTTATTCATAACGAATATCTTGCCTCATTGGTTAAAGATGGCTCTTCAGCCTTTAAGTTGGTAGTTGGGATTTACGGGGGCGGAAAAACACATTTCCTTTATTGCCTACGGGATGTTGCTTGGAAAGAAAATTTTGTAACTGCCATTGTCAGCTTGGATTCTAATTCCACACCTTTTTCGAAACTGGAGCTTGTTTACCGGAAAATTATTGAAAATATTGTACCCCCTCTCAGTCCGGAAGAACTTCTCTCTCCATCCCCTTATGAACATGGGATAGAGGCTTTCATCCGAAGATGGTATATGGAGAAAGTAAATTATCACGTTAGAAGGGGATTATCTCCTGATAAAGTAGAAAATGAAATCCTAAAAGAAATTGAACAAATTCGCGGAATTGAAAGTATATCTTTTTTAAAAGCCTTTCGTGCGGTAGTTCGTGCACTCATAAACAGAAATGAAGATGATTTGTCTACAATATGCCAATGGCTAAAAGTAGAGGGTTTTACTAGCGATCATAAGAAGTTTGGCATTCTACAAAAAATTGATAAAACTACAGCTTTTGAGATGATTAGGTCTTTAAACCAATTGATTCGCCAACTTGGATACTCAGGTATGATGATTGCATTTGATGAAGCTGAACAACAGGGAAGTATGAGTACAAAAGAACGTGGCGCTTTGCTAGATAATCTGCGTCAAGTAATAGATGAATGCACAAAAAACACCTTCCAAGGAGTAATGGTTTTCTACGCCATTCCAGATGATAATTTCCTTCAAGGGAAAACAATGCAGTATGAAGCACTAAGACAAAGAGTGGATTCTGTATTTAGTGAATTCAACCCTACTGGTGTAACAATTTCCCTAGAAAAAATTATTACCGAACGAATCCCCTTTATGATTGATGTCGGCAATAAACTAGCTGTGGTATATCAAGCTGCCTTTGGCACTATAGGAGATCCTGATTCTATAAAAACGATAATTCTTGAAACAGCAAATTTGGCAGAAAGCCAAAGGTTTGGCGATATTGGCTACAAACGTTTATTTGTCCAAAAATTAGTTGCGGGATTGAATTTGTTAAGGGGTAAAAAATCAACCACAACAACGTCAGACATACTTTAGGGGTTATGATGGGAAAAAGAATGGTAATCCATCCTGAATTGGGGGTAGGAGAAATTATCCAGACCCGGTATAGTGGATTCGAGCTTCAGATTATTTTTACTGATGGTAACATAAGGTGGATTCGCTTTGATGAGTTGAAAGAATATGAAAGTAATTCAGGTTCAGACATACCGACAGTTGTACCGAAAAGAAATGTTTTATCAGAGCAAACATTTCTTTCACGCAGAATGATTGAAGCTTTCCGGCTAGGAATTGTGCCTACAGACTTGGTTGATCAATTTACCTTTGGAAGAGATGCGGAAGTTACAAAGATAAATGAATGGTTGCAAAGCTCCAATAAAAACGTCAGTTATGTTTTTGGGGAGTATGGAACCGGGAAAAGTCATTTGTTATCTTCCACAATAAAAAAAGCAAGTCATTCAGGATATGCGGTTGCTCTTGTAGAAACGGATCGAACCGCAGTTGCCTTTAATAAGCCTAAAGCGTTATACAGTAATATTATAAAAGCATTTCAATATATCGATCCCATTGATGGGCGGAAGAAGGATTTTAGAGACTTTTTGCGCAGCGCAATACAATCCCACACATTCAAAGATCATATTTATTTCAAATGGTTCCAAAAATATGATCATGACGTTTTATGGGAATGGATATTATGCGATTCAAATTGTAGCCGACCCACACAATATGCACTACTCGAAGAAGGCCTCAACCTTTATGCATCGCAATTCGAGCTACTACCTGCTTATCAAACTGCCGCTAATGTCTATTGTTATTTATTGAGTTCAATTGGCTGGGCAGCAAAGAATATTTTGGGGTTATCAGGTTTACTGGTAATTTTTGACGAAGCCGAAAGTATAGAACAAATCAATGGGGCCTATTCTACGGATAAAGCAAATAACTTTATCGCAGCTCTTATCCGCACAGCCAATAACGATAAAATTTTAAATGAGACTTCCTCTTTGTGGGAAACCGGTCTGACTTTTTCGAGTCGCTCCAAACTCCCTTTTTTATATGCTAATCGAAGCGAAATCAAGTTGATGTTTGCATTCACACCATCAAACTATTCTCCACCTAATTCCCCTAAAAATCCGCCCTGCCAAATTATTCTAAAAGATTTCACAGATAGTGCATTAAAACAAATATTCGATGAGGTTTTTAATCTATATAAAAAGGGTTATGCTGGTTTCTCAATAGATGAAAATACATTTGAAAAAATTTTCAAATCAGTGAATGACCCAACAAATAATGTAAGAAGGTTTGTCAAAGCATCCGTAGAAGCGTTGGATATCATCCGCTTAACTGACAATATACAATTTCTGAAATAAGGTGCAAGTAAATGCCTGACCAAAACGTTGTTCGGGAAATCAAGACTCGGTTACGATATTCGTGGGGGCCATTCTTCGGGCGCTTCGGGAATCTAACCAAAGCCCAACAAGAAGCTATCCCTGTCATTTTAGATGGTAAAAATCTAGTTTTGGCATCCCCGACAGCCTCAGGTAAAACCGAAGCAGTAGTGGCTCCAACTGCTGAAAGGTTCATTAAAGAGAATTGGCAAGGATTGGCAATTCTTTATATAGTGCCAACGCGAGCTTTAGCCAACGATACCTTAAGCCGAATTGGAGATCCACTATCAGAAATGGGAATCAAAACTCAGCTTAAACACGGTGACCATCCTGTTTTGAACGGCAAACTACCCAATTGCTTGATCACTACTCCCGAATCACTAGATTCCCTCATTTGTCGTCGCTCTGAAATATTTTCAAATCTTTCTACTATTATTATCGACGAAATTCATATTTTGGACAATACTTATAGAGGGGATCAATTACGCTTACTTCTTCAGAGACTAAGAAAAATTAGGCTAGGAAATTTTTCTATCCATATCTTATCTGCGACACTTTCCAATCCAGATCAAATTGCATTGCGTTATAGCCAAAATTTCGAGATTGTTATTCTTCAAGGTCAACGAGAGATTGAATGGCAATTTATTAAATCCCCAGAAGAAATTTGTATGCAGGCAAAATCCCGAGGATGGAAGAAATTGCTCGTGTTTTGTAATTTCAGAGAAACCGTTGAGAAATTAGGCGAAGTCTTTGAACCTTTATGGAAACCTTATCCAGTGGTTGTTCATCATGGAAGTTTGAGCCGAAGTTTTCGCGAAGAAGCAGAATCCGTAATGAAAGAAGCTCATGCTGCAATTTGTATTGCAACATCTACGCTAGAAATCGGCATTGACATTGGGAATATCGATTTGGTTGTGCTTGCTGAAATTCCCTATGGATTATCATCACTTATCCAAAGGATTGGAAGAGGAAATCGAAGGAGTGGTACTATCCAAGTAGCTGTAATTTCAGACTCATCTAAAGAAATAGCTATGATGCAGGAAATGTTTTCATGTATAAAAACGGGAGAATTACCCACCTCCGAATACAAACCTGATCTATCAGTAGTTGTGCAACAGACGTTTTCATATCTATTTCAACATCGTGGAGGAGTTACGGAAGATGAGTTATTCGAGCTCATATCTATTCTTAGCTCAAAAGAAAATTTCGTTTTAATACTTGAAAAATTACAAAAAAAAGATTGGATTGAATGGCGCGGCGAAAAATGGTTTGCCACAACAAAATTAATGGATGAAGGTGAAAAAGGTAGAATACATTCAAATATAGCCGATACCCAAGCATACACGGTGTTAGATGCTAATTCTGGGGATTCTATAGGAACGATTGCTGGAACATTTGATGATATCTTTTCTTTGGGAAGGAGAACATGGAAGATTATTTCTGTTCAAGGAACCATAATTTATGCTCAAAATTATGGGAGTGGCACAGGAGCTCCTATCTTTCGGCGATCCAAACAAAAAGGCGCTTTTGCTTACCTTTTGCCAAACTAATTATTGTAAATAAAGTGAATATTTAGCACCACGTCAACATTACTACAAAGATTTCCTTTAGTTATACAGGTATAAACTGAGATACAGAGGTCATATGTTAAGTAAACGAATTGTGTCGTGCCTGGATGTGCGCGACGGAAAGCTGGCCAAGAGCGTAAAATTTGTGGATACACGCGATATCGGCGACCCGGTGGAAACGGCGCGCAGATATTACGAGGCCGGACTGGATGAGCTGGTTTTCTATGACATCACCGCCTCGAGCGATAACCGCGGCATCATGATCGATGTGGTCAGGAACGTGGCCGAACAGGTCTTCATCCCCTTCTCGGTGGGTGGTGGGCTGCGCACACTGGAAGACTGTTCGCGCGTGCTGCTGGCAGGCGCCGAGAAGATCAACGTCAACTCGGCCGCCGTCAAAAACCCGCACATCATCAGCGAAGCCTCGTATGCCTTTGGCGCGCAGGCTGTCGTGCTATCGATGGACGTGTTGCGCGTGCCGGTCAGCACGGAAATTCCCTCGGGTTACGAAATCGTCATCAACGGCGGGCGCACTCCTATGGGATTGGACGCCATCCAGTGGGCACAGCGCGGCGAAGAGCTGGGTGCGGGCGAGCTGGTGGTCAATTCCATCGACGCGGACGGCACGCGCGAGGGCTACGAACTGCGCCTGACGCGCCTGATCGCCGAGGCAGTTGGCATCCCGGTCGTGGCTTCGGGCGGCGGTGGCAAGCCCGAGCACCTGTACGATGTGCTGACCGAGGGCAAGGCCGACGCGGCCCTGGTGGCCTCCATGCTGCATTACAACGAGTACACTGTCAGCCAGATTAAAACCTACCTGGCCGGGCGCGGTCTGAAGATCCGGATGGCGTAAGTATGGACGAATTGAAATTTGACTCGAACGGCCTGATCACGGCCGTTGTACAGGATGCCGGCACGAAGGATGTGCTGATGGTGGCCTGGATGAACGCCGAATCGCTGCAAAAAACGCGCGAGAGCGGCGAGACCTGGTTCTGGAGCCGCTCGCGCCAGGAGTTGTGGCACAAAGGCGGCACCTCTGGCAACATTCAAAAGGTCACTGAAATCCGCTACGACTGTGACGCCGATACATTGCTGGTGCTGGTGCAACCGGCCGGGCCGGCCTGCCACACCGGCGCGATTTCCTGTTTTTATCGAAGCATTCCCCCCGAGACTTCGGATAATCTTTAAGATTTTCGAAGTCTGAAACCTTAAGTATTCCCCCCCACAGACTGCGGTGGTCTTTAAGACCACCGAAGTCTCAACCCAAGGAGCCCCCATGGCCATAAACGAACTGTATAAAACCATCCTGGAGCGCAAGAACCACCCGGCAGAAGGCTCTTACACCGCTTCCCTGTTCGCCACGGGGCTGCCGCGCATGGCCCAGAAAGTGGGCGAGGAAGGCACCGAAGTGGTGGTGGCGGCGCTTTCGCAGGACAATGCCCGCCTGATCGAAGAAATCGCCGATCTGACCTATCATGTCCTGGTGTTGATGGCTGCCAGGGGCCTGGCGCCCGAGGATGTGGCGAAAGAGTTGGAAAAGAGGCGCAAATAGCAAAAAGACCGGCGGCTGCCGGTCTTTTTTATTGGTTATCGAAGCCTTGGCCTATACCGTTCCGGCATCCTTGAGCTGCACAAATACCGCGCAGGTGCGGCCGGGGACGGTGAAGCCGCCAACCGGTGATTTAAAATCCGCATCGCGCACAAGGCTGTCCAGCGAGGCGGCCTGAACAGGATGCAGCTCAAATTTTAGATATTCAAAAACCGGGTCTGAGAAATAGACTGCGTGCGGGTTGGCGTTGAACAGCACTACGATCGACTGGTAAAGTGGATCCATCCAGGCATGATCCATCAGCCGCATCACGATTAGACCGGGGATCTGCCACGGGCCGGTGTTCAGAAAAGTAACACTCTGCCTGACCTCCGCCGCGCTCTGCAGCCGGAAAAGCGGCGAACTCTTGCGGATAAACAGATACTCGCGGAAGACGGCCGCCGCGAAGCTGATCTCGGCCTTGCTGACTTTAAGCGCCGGGTTGGCCAGCAGCGGGCGGAAGATGTCCCAACGGTCACGGCCCTCACCGGGCAACCCCACGCCCCAGTTGTTGCTCTGATAAGTCCAATCCAGGCGGTTGAACCAATCGCCGGAGCTGTACGAATTGCGGTCAAGCGACTTGGAACGCAGCAGGTCATCCCCGGCATGGAAAAAGGGCACACCCTGGCTGAATGCCACCAGGCTGAGCGCCAGATTGTTCATGCGCACGCGTTCGGGGATCGATACCTCGTGCGATGATCTTAATTGAATGATATCCCAGAGCGTCTCATTATCATGCGCCGCCACATACACCACATTTTCACGCGGGCTGTCGGTGTAACCGGCCATGGAACCGTTGTACCAGATGTCGCAGGCCCGCACTTTATCCCCGTTGGCGCGCACCAGATCATAATCCCGCAGGTTGCCCGCCAGCGTGATGCGGATCAGATCCGATTGTTCAAACAGCACCCATTTCTGGTGTTCGGAGTTGCGATGCTCGGCTACGTTGGGGTTGAAATACAGCCCGGTGGCATAGCCCTGTTCCAGGATATGCCCGAAGGGCGTGCCGCCGCGCACAGCGTCCCGCAGCCGGTCGTTAAACACGCCAATGCCGGTACCGCCGATATTGTGCTGCACGGCGTTGACCCCGCGCGCGTTATTGGCCACCTCGCCAAAATTCCAACCCTCGCCGTAGATGTAAATGGCATTGCCGTCCACGCCGTCCTTCTTCAGAGTCAAGTTGTCCAGCGCGGCGCGCACGGCCTGCATATCCGCCAGCATGTGATGACCCATCAGATCAAAGCGGAAACCATCCACCTTGTACTGTTTTGCCCAGACCAGCAGCGAATCAATCATCAACTTGAGCATCATGGCGTGTTCAGTAGCGGTGTTGGAACAGCAGGTGCTCTGTTCCACCCGGCCCTCGCCATCCAGACGGTGATAGTAGCCCGGCACAACCTTGTCCAGAACGGCCTTCTCTTCCAGGCCGCTGGCCATGGTGTGGTTATAGACCATATCCATCACAACTTTTAACCCGCTGCGGTTCAAGGCCTGCACCATTTCGCGGAATTCGCGGATGCGCACCGGGCCATTCGGATCGGTGGCATAACTGCCTTCAGGCGTGGTGTAATGATAGGGGTCATAACCCCAATTGAAACCATCCAGCCCCCGAATGGCCTGGAGTTCCTTGAGCTGCTGGTCAGAATCGGGCGGCAGGGCCGCCATGCGAGCCTGATCGAGGCGCTTCCAGGTGGATTTATCTTCATTGACGCTGGCGATATCGAAAGCTGGCAGCAGGTGGATGTGGGTCAGCCCGGCTTCCGCCAGGGCTGTGAGGTGCTTCATCCCATTGGATTTGACCTGCGTGAAAGCCCGGTAGGTTCCGCGTAATTCGACGGGCACGCTTTCATCCGTTGCGCTAAAATCACGGATATGTAGTTCATAGATGACGGTGTTTTCTGGAACCAGGCTGGCCGGTTTCGCCAGTGAATCCCAGCCTCTGGGTTTGAGCGCCCGGGCTTTCAAATCCACGATCTGGCTGCGCTGGCTGTTGGTGGAGAGGCTGAAGGAGTAAGGATCGGTTGCCAGGTTGGTTTCGATCATCCCGGTGGAGGGCACATATACTTCAACCTCGAACAAATAGAATTTATTCAGCCAATCGGGGCGGCCTGCCAGGCTCCAAACCCCCGAAACCGGGTTCCACTGCATGGGCAGCCGCTCGGCAAGCGACGTGGAAGCATCCGCGTACAAATTGAGCGTCACCGCGCGGGCTGTAGGCGCCCACAGCCGCAGGGCTGGGGTCATCCCTTTGAAGCTGACGCCCAGCGGCCCGGCATAAGTGTAAAGATCATCCAGCACACCCGGGATTTGCAAACCGGTCATGGCCACCAACCGGCCGCTGCCATCTTTAACCGCCACAACCGCCTGGCTCTTCAACACTTCGGGAACCTGCCCCAGGCTTTCCTGCGGCAACTGAAGCGCCATGAACCAGGCCAGGTGCGGGAATTTGCCGCGCAGGGGGGCATCCGCGCCACCATGTACAATTTGCAGGGGAATTTCGATGCCGCCCGTAAGCTGCTCGTAGTACAGTTCCAGCGTGGCATCCGGCGAATACACCAGGGCATAACTGTTCCCGGGGTTATCACCGTAATTCATAAGCACGATGTCACGGCGCACCCAATGGGCGCCCAGTCTGGCGAGACTGTTTTTCAGGGCAGGGCTATCGGTATGATGTGTCAAAGAGATGCTTCCTCGGGCTTTGTTTTAACAAAATGTTTACCCAATATTAACGCAGAAATGGGGAAAATCTGTGATCATTTTATCGAAAACTCGTTAATGCCACAGGCTGCTTCTTTGTGGACAATGACCTATCCCCGTTAAGATCATGCACAGCATACACTTCGTTAAGGATAATGGTCAAACGGGCAAACCTGTGAACAGTTACAAAAACTCTAATCAAAGATTACCCAAATGGGTCAAAACAGACTGGGTTACTCTGGTATATTTATCAATCTTAAGCACTGCCTGCTAACATGTACCCTGCGGGTTGGCGAATGAACCTCATGCAATGTTGAAACGCTTTTCCCCAACCAGTGTTAAGCACCCTGATACTCGTGTGCTACGTTTGGTTGGATGATTGACAAACTGTGATAACCAGCGCAGCGTTTTGAAAGCTGCTTGATGGGATAATCCCGGTTCCGGCACGGGATGGGATCATCCCGGTAACAGTACGGGAAGGAGAATGTATGGATGATAAAGACGGCCCCCAGGCGGCGGGAATGCCAGCCAAACAAGGTTTATACAACCCGCAGTATGAGCACGATGCCTGCGGTGTCGGCATGGTGGTCAACATCGACGGGAAAAAATCGCACGAGATTGTGCGCCAGGCCCTGACGGTTCTGAACAATCTGACCCACCGCGGCGCACGCGGTGCAGAGGCCAATACCGGGGATGGGGCCGGTATTTTAATGCAGGTCCCACACGCTTTCTTGAAACGCAAGGCCGAGCGGCATGGTTTTTCCCTGCCCGAACCGGGTTATTACGGCGTGGGCATGATCTTCCTGCCCCAGGATGTCAACCACCGCCGCGCGATTGAGATCCAGTTTGAGAAAATCATCGCTTCCGAGGGCCAGCGCGTGCTGGGCTGGCGGACGGTCAAAGTCAATAATTCGGCGCTCGGAAACACCGCCAAACGCGCCGAGCCCAAAATGCGCCTGATCTTCATCGAGCGAAATAGTAATACTGAACTTATGGGTACTTTCCACATCAGCGATGAGATGGCCTTTGAGCGCAAACTGTATGTCATCCGCAAACGTGCTGAAAATGAGATCCGCTATGGCGGCATTTTTGAAGGCAGCGAATACTTCTATATCGCCAGCCTGTCTTACAAGACCCTGATCTACAAAGGCATGCTGGTTTCGGATCAATTGCAAGGTTACTTTCTGGATTTGTCCGAGCCCGATATGGAAACAGCCCTGGCGCTGGTACACTCGCGCTTCAGCACCAATACCTTCCCAACCTGGGAACGCGCCCACCCTTATCGTTATGTCATCCACAACGGCGAGATCAACACCCTGCGCGGCAATGTCAATTGGTTTCGCGCGCAAGAATCCATGTTCCAATCGGAATTGTTTGGCAGCGACATGAAGAAACTCCTGCCCATCATCCGGCAGGATGGCAGCGACACCGCCATGTTTGATAACTGTCTGGAATTCCTGACCCTGGCCGGGCGCTCACTGCCGCATGTCATGATGATGATGATCCCCGAGCCCTGGTCGCATCACGAAAGTATGGATGACGAGAAAAGCGCCTTTTACGAATTCCACGCCAACCTGATGGAACCCTGGGACGGCCCAGCCGCCATGGGTTTCACCGATGGGATCATGGTCGGCGCGATGCTAGACCGCAACGGCCTGCGCCCGTCGCGCTACTACGTCACCACCGATAACCTGCTGGTGCTGGCCTCCGAAGTAGGTGTGCTGGACATCCCGGCCGAAAAAGTGGCCTACAAAGGCCGGCTTGAACCGGGACGCATGCTGCTGGTGGATACCCAGGCCGGGCGCATCATCAACGATGAGGAGATCAAGCACAAGATCGCCTCTGAACATCCCTACCGTGACTGGCTGACCAAATATCAGGTGCACCTGCAGGATGTGACCGACCCCAAACCTGAAAATGTCTTAAAGTCCGACCCCGCCACACTGAACGAACACCAGCGCGCGTTTGGGTATACCGATGAAGAATTACAAATGCTGATCGTTCCCATGGCGCAGGACAGCATCGAAGCCATGGGTGCGATGGGCAACGATGCTCCACCAGCGGTGCTCTCCAACCAACCCAAGCTGCTATTCAGTTACTTTAAACAACTCTTTGCGCAAGTCACCAACCCACCCATCGACTCAATCCGCGAGGAACTGGTCATGTCAACCGAGGTCATGGTCGGCGCGGAAAGTAACATGCTGAACCCAACTGCGGCAAGCTGCCACCAGATCCGCCTGGATTTCCCCTTTCTGACCAATCAGGCCCTGGCCAAGATGCGCCACAGCCGCATCCCCGGTTTTGTAAGCATCACCCTGCCGATCTTATTCAAACCCGGCAGCGGCGGACCCGGGCTGGAATCGGCCCTGGAAAGCCTCTTCCAGGCAGCCGACGCCGCCATCGCCCGCGGATTTAACCTGATCATCCTTTCCGACCGCGGCGTGGACCGCGAACACGCGCCCATCCCGTCCCTGCTGGCGCTTTCGGGACTGCACCACCACCTGATCCGCAAAGGCACCCGTATCCAGATCGGGTTGATCCTGG
The DNA here is from genome assembly GCA_903910795.1 of uncultured Anaerolineae bacterium. Lineage (GTDB taxonomy): Bacteria > Chloroflexota > Anaerolineae > Anaerolineales > Villigracilaceae > UBA5195. Next base: position 4,525 of record CAIWAX010000180.1, on the reverse strand, counting down.
AGAGCGCCGAACCGCGCGAAGTGCATCACTTCGCGGCCCTGATCAGCTACGGCGCCACCGCCATCAACCCTTACCTGGTTTTTGACTCGATTGAGAATGAGATCAAACAGGGTTTCATCACCCGTGTTGAGTACAAACAGGCGGTCAAAAATTACATCAAGGCCGCCACCAAGGGTGTGGTCAAAACCATCTCGAAGATGGGCATTTCCTCGGTGCAAAGTTACTGCGGCGCGCAAATTTTCGAGGCGCTTGGCATTCACCAGAGTGTCATCGACAAATACTTTACCTGGACGCCCTCGCGCATCGGGGGTATTGATCTGGCAGTGATCGCCAAAGAAGCCGAGATGCGCCACGCGGATGGCTACCCCAGCCGGGACTCAAACGGCACATCCCTTAGGACCGGCGGCGAATACCAGTGGCGGCAGGATGGCGAGTACCATTTATTCAATCCAAGAACCATTCACAGCCTGCAGCAGGCCACCCAGAACAACAATTACGGCCTTTTCAAGGAATATTCACGGCTGGTCAATGACCAGACCACCCAGATGGGCACCCTGCGCGGCCTGCTTGAATTCAAATTCCCGGAAAAATCCATTCCGCTGGATGAAGTCGAGTCGGTCGAATCGATCTGCCACCGCTTCAAAACCGGCGCGATGAGCTACGGCTCGATCAGCAAGGAAGCGCACGAAGCCCTGGCCATCGCCATGAACCGCATCGGCGGCAAAAGCAACACCGGTGAAGGCGGCGAAGACCCCGAACGCTACAAGCCCATGCTCAACGGCGATTCCAAACGCAGCGCCATCAAACAGGTGGCCTCCGCCCGTTTTGGCGTGACAAGTGAATATCTGGTCAGCGCAGATGAGATCCAGATCAAGATGGCCCAGGGCGCCAAGCCTGGCGAAGGCGGGCAACTGCCCGGCCGTAAGGTTTACCCCTGGATCGCCAAAGTACGCTACTCGACACCCGGCGTTGGGCTGATCTCTCCGCCCCCACACCACGATATCTACTCGATCGAAGACCTGGCCGAGTTGATCTATGATCTGAAGAACGCCAACCAGCACGCCCGCATCAACGTCAAGCTCGTTTCAGAAGTCGGCGTTGGCACCATCGCCGCCGGTGTCGCGAAAGCGCACGCCGACGTGGTGCTGATCAGTGGCTACGATGGCGGCACCGGCGCATCGCCGGTCAGCAGCATCAAGCACGCCGGTCTGCCCTGGGAACTCGGCCTGGCCGAAACCCACCAGACTCTGGTGCTGAACAACCTGCGCGACCGCATCGTGGTGGAAACAGACGGCCAATTAAAAACCGGCCGGGATGTGGTCATTGCCGCCCTGTTGGGCGCCGAGGAATTTGGTTTTGCCACCGGCCCGCTGGTGACACTCGGCTGTATCATGATGCGCGTCTGCCACCTGGATACCTGCCCGGTGGGAGTGGCTACCCAGAACCCCGAACTGCGCAAGAATTTCAAAGGCGACCCGCAGTCTGTGGTTAATTTCATGCACTTCATCGCCCAGGAAATGCGCGAGTTAATGGCACAGTTGGGCTTCCGCACCATCGAAGAGATGGTCGGGCGTTCCGACCGCCTGCAAATGCGCAAAGCCATCGATCATTGGAAAGCCAAAGGGCTGGATTTCTCCGAAATCCTGTACCGCCCGGATACCGATGACGAAGGGGGCCAGTACTGCCGCACCAAACAGGATCACGGCCTGGAGAAAACCCTCGATAACCGCATCCTGCTGGATCTGTGCAAACCGGCGCTCGAGGACGGCCAGACCGTGCGCGCCGAGCTTCCCATCCGCAATGTCAACCGCGTGGTGGGCACCATCCTGGGCAGCGAAATCACGCGCCGCTTCGGGGCCGAAGGCCTGCCCCAAGATACCATCAAGCTGCACTTCCGCGGCTCAGCCGGCCAGAGTCTCGGCGCCTTCATCCCGAAGGGATTGACCCTGGAACTGGAAGGTGATTCAAACGACTATATTGGCAAGGGTCTCTCGGGTGGCAAAATCATCGTTTACCCGCCGCGCGGTTCAACCTTTGCCCCCGAAAGCAGCATCATCATTGGCAACGTGGCTTTTTACGGCGGCACAAGCGGGGAAGCCTATATCAGCGGCAAAGCCGGCGAACGCTTCTGCGTGCGCAATGGCGGCGTGCGGGCCGTAGTGGAAGGTGTTGGCGATCACGGCTGCGAATACATGACCGGCGGGCGCGTGGTAGTGCTGGGTTCCACTGGGCGCAACTTCGCGGCTGGCATGTCGGGCGGCATCGCCTATGTTTATGATGAAAAGGGCAATTTCGCCGCTAACTGCAACCAGGAGATGGTCTCGCTCAAAGAGCTGGCCGATCCCGGTGAAATTGCGGAAGTCAAAGACATGATCCAGCGCCACGCAGACAACACTCGCAGCCCGCTGGCCCGGCGCGTCCTGTCCAATTGGAAGACAGCGCTGCCGAAGTTTGTGCGCGTGCTGCCCAAGGATTACGAACGTATGCTGGAAGCCTTCAAAGAAGTGGAAGCCTCCGGCTTGAGTGGTGATGACGCGGTGATGGCCGCTTTTGAAATCAATAAGAATGACCGTTCCCGCGTGAGTGGTAACTAAGGAAGGACGACACAATGGCTAAACCGACCGGTTTTATGGAATTTGATCGGGAGCTGCCGGCTGACCGCGCCCCGACGGAGCGTATCAAGGATTGGCAGGAATTCCACCTCGAATTTCCTGAGAACAAACTAAAAGTACAGGGTGCGCGTTGCATGGATTGTGGCGTTCCCTTTTGCCACACCGGCCAGTTGATCAGCGGCATGGCCTCCGGCTGCCCGATCAACAACCTGATCCCTGAATGGAATGATCTGGTGTACCGGGGTTTGTGGCATCAGGCGCTTGAGCGATTGCTCAAAACCAACAACTTCCCCGAATTCACCGGACGGGTTTGTCCGGCGCCCTGCGAAGGCTCCTGTACGCTGGGGCTCAACGCCAACCCGGTCACCATCAAAACCATCGAACACGCCATCATCGAAAAAGGTTTTGAGGAGGGTTGGATTACCGCCCAGCCGCCCATGGCGCGCACCGGCAAAAAAGTGGCGGTGGTTGGTTCCGGCCCGGCCGGGCTGGCCTGCGCCGACCAGTTGAACAAGGCCGGGCACCTGGTGACGGTCTTTGAACGCGCTGATCGCATCGGCGGGCTGTTGATCTACGGCATTCCCAATATGAAGCTCGATAAGAAGCTGGTCAAACGCCGGGTGGATTTAATGTCCGCGCAGGGCATCAAGTTTGTGACCAACACCGAGATCGGCAAAAACTATCCCGCCGAAAAACTGGTCAAAGAATTCGATGCCGTGGTGTTATGTGGCGGGGCCACCCGGCCGCGCGACCTGCCCCTGCAAGGGCGCCAACTCAACGGCGTCCACTTCGCCATGGATTTCCTGCACGGCAACACCAAACATTTGATGGGAATGGAACAACCAGGCAGCCAGTCTGAAGATCACCCCTTCATCTCCGCCGAAGGCAAGGATGTCATGGTGATCGGCGGCGGCGATACCGGCACCGACTGCGTTGGCACGGCCCTGCGCCAGAACTGCCGCAGCCTGTTGCAATTGGAAATCCTCAGCCGCCCGCCCGAAACCCGCCAGGCCGATAACCCCTGGCCCGAATGGCCCAAGGTTTACAAACTGGATTATGCCCAGGAAGAGTTTAAAGAGTTATACGGCAAAGACCCGCGTAATTACTCGGTAACCGCCAGGCGTTTTGTCGGGGATGAGCAGGGTAACTTAACGGAAGTCCACACGGTGGACGTTGAGTGGGTCAAGGATGCCAACGGACGATTTGGCCCCCGGGAAATCCCCGGCACCGAAAAAGTCCATCAGGCCCAGTTGGTACTGCTGGCAATGGGCTTCCTCGGCCCCGAAGAAACCGTGCTGGCGCCGCTGGGCGTGGCACGTGATGAGCGCAGCAACGCCAAAGCCGAATATGGCAAGTTTGCCACCAACCTGCCCGGTGTCTTTACGGCTGGCGACATGCGCCGCGGGCAAAGCCTGGTGGTCTGGGCCATCAACGAAGGCCGCGGAGCCGCGCGAGAATGCGACCGCTACCTGATGGGAGCCACATCCCTGCCATAAGCGAAATAATCAGGATGATCATCCCGTGCAAGGACCGTGGTTATTCATATTTTGGGGCTGACCATCCTCCGGGTAGGAGTAATGGACTAAAAGCAAACCGAAAAGATGATGCTATACTGAACTTATGGGTACTTTCCGTAAAGTAACCAAAAACCAAAAAGGAGAACCACATTACCATGGATGATCTCGAGATTTACAAACTGCAGGAACGCGTTGCCAAACTCGAAAGACAGGTTCAATTTCTTTTGGGCCAGGCCTCTGTGAGCTATGTGGATATGCCCGCCACAGCGAGTTACCCGGATGTGGCGGACTTAAAACGCAGGGGCAAATTAATCGACGCCATCAAGCTCTATCGTTCCTACACCGGCTCAACGCTGTAAGCCGCCAAGGCTTATGTAGAGAACTTGTAAGTTTAAG
>CAIWAX010000179.1 GCA_903910795.1 uncultured Anaerolineae bacterium | reverse complement strand
CAAAAATGGGTGATCCGCCAGGTGATGCCTTCCTTTATCCTGATGGAATGCCAAATGCGATTGCAACATCTGACTGTTTAAAATGGTCGCTTTCTCCTTTGCTCTTTGATAAACGTTTTTTTGTTCATGCGATTCATTCCCCGTTTGTCAAATACCAAATAGCACAAATAACAAAGGGTGTTGCACAACAAAAAATGAGCCTCGCAAGGTTTAAGACAATCGCAATACCAGTGCCACCTCTTGCCGAACAACACGAAATCGTGCGGCGGGTCGAAAAGCTGTTCGCCTTCGCCGACCGGCTGGAAGCGCGCTGGAAGACGGCGCAGGCGCGTACCGCTCAGCTCACACCGTCCCTGCTGGCCAAGGCCTTCCGCGGCGAACTGGTGCCGCAGGATCCGGACGATGAACCGGCGTCCGCGCTGCTGGCAAGGATCAGGAAAGCAAGCGATAAAAACCCCACTCTTTTTGATTGATGGACAAGTTCTTTTCACAGCCGGGAAGGCAGAGATTCAATAGATTTTCTCAGCGCCCTCCGCGGTGAAAGCTTTGCCAGACCTCTTGCAAAAGTGATTCTGCCGGGAGAAAATGTACTGTAGTGGTGACTCATGAGCCCTGCGGGTCAGTCGCTTTTCCTGTGAACTGAACGGCTGAAGCCGTAACTACAAGCACCCCGATTTCGTTATGCAAGAGGTCTACTGTAAAAAGCCCTGGTCGTTTAATCAAACCTTAAACCACCCCGCTATTCGTCCGTGTTATCATTGCGGTATGGATTTCTCACAGATCACCAATGACCTGTTTATCGGCACCCACCCGGACGCGGCGGACTATGACCGTCTGCGCGACCTGGGCGTGCGCCTGGTCATCAACATGCGCTTCGCGCGCGGGCCCTACCCCGACCCCCACCCCGAAGCCATCCAACTGCTCTGGCTGCGCTCAATCGACAGCCCTTTCATCGCCATCTCGCTCCAAAAACTGGTCGAGGGCACCCACCGCGCGCTGGAAACCATCCGCAACGGCGGCAAGGTCTACACCCACTGCGTCAAAGGACGCCACCGCAGCGTGGCAATGGGCGCCGCCATCCTGATCGCCCAGGGGCATACGCCAGAAGCGGCCATGCAGTTGATCAAAAAGCAACGCCCGATTTCCGACCCGGACATGTTCTACATCCGCAGCCGGATTTTTCAATTTGCGCGGCGCTGGCAGGTGGTCAACAAGGAACTATCTGGGAAAGCATAACTCCCGCTTAAAGAGCTTTTACCACAGAGGGCACAAAGAACACGGAGGAAAATCTATTAAAAACCTCTGCGAATTCGGTGTGCTTCGTGCTGGAGGTTTTTTATTGTTGCGTCAAAGAGCTTTCACCACAAAGGACACAAAGAACACGGAGGAAGCGACTGAAGTCGCTACTACGCTGCCAACTCGGGGAAAATTACGCTTTGACGCGGTACCAGTACTGGTATTTCTCTGAAAACCCCATTTTTGAATACAAATTGAGCGCCGGAGCATTATTGAGCATGACCTGCAAATAAGCACTCTGCGCCTGGTGGACTTTGCCCCAGGCCAGCAGGCCGCTCATCACCTGACCGGCATAACCGCGCCGGCGCTGGGCACTGTCGGTCACAATGTCGAATAACCCCACCGCCCCGGACTGCGCCACGCCCAGCCCGCAGGCGACGATCAGGCCATCCAGCCGCACGGCCGCGAAACAGTGCGCCGGCAGAATATTCAGCAGCATCTGCCGCAGCGTGGCCTGGCGTGAACCAACCCCCGGGCTCATGCGGCAAAAGGCTTCCAGCCATTCATCCTGCACATCTTTCCACAACATCAGGCCAGGAGCGGGCCGGTCGATGAAAGTGCCCATATCCAGAGTCTGAACGCTGGTGGCGGCCTCTTTAGCATAGCCCACCTCATCCAGATATTGATCCAGGTCGTCAGGCTGGGAGCTGTCCGTGATTTTGAAGACCACCGGCAGCCCGCGCGCCCGGTAGAAATCCTCACAAAAATGAAGTTTTTCATCCAACCCCAGGCCGGAGGGATAAAGCGGGTTGATCGAGTTGGCGCGCCGGGTGTAGCCGTTGGAGAAACGCAAAACCCAGCCGTCGTACAGCATGGTTTGCAGCGCCGGCCAGGCATTCAGCGAGAGTTCTTCGATGTTTTGGGTCATAGCACAGCATCCACCTTGACGCTGACTTCCATACTTTCCTTGGCGTTCCCCACAAAGATACCGCGCGTCGGCGGCACATCCGCGTAATCGCGGCCGATCGCCACGCGCACATACTGGCCGTTCTGCTCAACGTTATGGGTCGGATCGAGCGAGAGCCAGCCTTCGCCCGGGATGTAAACATCCACCCAGGCGTGCGAGGCCGCCGAATAGCCGTTGTTATACAGATACCCGCTGACATAACGCGCCGGGATCTTCTGGCTGCGGCAGGCCGAGAGCATGACATGCGCGAAATCCTGGCAAACGCCGCGCCCCAGGGCCAGCGCTTCCCCGGCCGTGGTGTTCACATCCGTGGCGCCTTTTTCATATTTGATGGCGCCCCAGGTGTGGCGCATGATCGCCAGCGCGCTGGCTTTGGGGTCGCCGGGCGTGGAAATTGATTCTGCCAGGGCGCTGATCTCGCTCAGCAGCGGCGCGTAGGATGACCCCTGTAGAAAATCAAATTCATCCAGCGGAGAGAGATGCGCCATGGATTGCACGAAATGGTCGGGGGTCAGCACCACGCTGCGCGCCGCCACCACCAACTGGTTGTGCGGCTGGATCGTGTCAAAGTGGCTGATATCATTGCCGAAGCGGTCGCGGTAGTTTAATTGTTCGTCATGCGGCTCGGTTTTCAGGCTGAAAGACAGGCAGTGCTGTCCCGCGCCATCCTGCGGCCTGAGACACATTTCAGTGTAAGCCTCGCTGATGGGGTGGTCATAAGAGAATGTGGTGATATGTTCGATCTTCAGTCGCATGAGGGGTTGGGTGTGGGTGGTTTTACTGTTGCTGTTGTTGCTGTTGATATTGAGGGCGTGAATCGGGCAGGATCACGCGTGTATTGAAATAAGCGCGCGCCACATCGTCGCCGATGGCGTTCAGGCTGTAGAGCAGTTTATCCAGGTATGGATCCATATTTGCGCCGAGCAGTTCGTGAATATCCAGATATTCCAGGTCTGCGCTCAACCGTCCGAGCGTGCGGCGCGGGTGTTCGGATTTGAGCATGGGCGAGTTGTCGCTGCCGATGGTATCGAGGGCGTGCAGGCTGCGGTTGAGGCAGAATAACACGGCGCGCGGAAAAGCGCGGTCCAGCAACAGGTAGTCTACCACTTTTTCGAGGTTGAGTTCACCTTTTGAGGCCCGGCGGAAGGGTTCAAAAGCGCTGCACGAGCGCAGCAGGGCGATCAACTGCGGGTAGGCGGCGGCCGGGTCTTCCCCCAGGCTGTTGATGTGCAGGTATTTGGCATCCAGGATGCGCGCAGTTTTATCGGCGCGCTCCAGGTGAAAACCGAGCTGCATAAACTCGTATGAGTCGCCGTGTGTCAGCGTGGCGGCGGTGATGCCCTGGAAGGCCTGCGAGCCGTTGCGCACCTGGCTGAAAAATTCGCCCGGGTTATCCAGCACCGCGTTCCGGTTGACATCCCGCACCAGGAAGTACAGGCGGTTGATATGCTCCCACATCTCGCTGCTGATCTGCTCGCGCACGGTGCGGGCGTTTTCGCGGGCGCGGTTGATGCAGGCCGTTACGGCATTCGGGTTGTCGGGATGCCACAGTAAAAATTCAATGATCGAACGCGGGGCGATCTCAGCATAGGCTTTTTTATAGATCACATCGTCACCGGTGATGGTCAGCAGCGGCAGCCATCCGGCGCGCGCTTCTTCGGGCGTGGTATCCAGCAGGGCATCGAAGTTCACCGCCAGCAAACGGGTGATGTCTTCGGAGCGTTCAATATAACGCGCCATCCAGTAGAGAGTCTCAGCAGCTCGTGACAGCATAATTCCTCACTCCCGCAGCACCCAGGTGTCTTTGCTGCCGCCACCCTGGGAAGAATTGACCACTAGCGAGCCCTTGCGCAGCGCCACGCGCGTCAGCCCGCCAGGAACGACCGTGATTTTTTCGCCGTACAGCGTATAAGGACGCAGGTCAATATGGCAGCCGTACAGTTCATCTTCCAGCAGGGTCGGGTGACGGCTGAGCGCCAGGGTCGGCTGCGCGATGTAATTGCGCGGATTGGCGCGCACCTGCTCGCGGAATTTTTCGCGTTCGGCCTGGCTGGCGTGCGGGCCGATCAACATGCCGTAACCGCCGCTTTCATTGACGGCCTTGACCACCAGTTTGTCCAGGTTGGCCAGGATGTACCCGCATTCTTTTTCATCCAGTCCCACATAGGTGGGCACGTTGTTCAGAATCGGATCCTGATCCAGGTAGAAGCGGATCATCTCGGGCACATAGGCATACACGGCCTTGTCATCCGCCACACCGGTGCCGATGGCGTTCGCCAGGGTCACATTCCCGGCGCGGTAGGCGTTCAGCAGCCCGGCCACGCCCAGGGCGCTGTCCTGGCGGAAAGCCAGCGGGTCGAGGAAATCGTCATCCACGCGGCGGTAGATCACATCCACCAGTTGCAAACCCTGGGTGGTGCGCATATAAATCTTATTGTTGTGCGCCACCAGGTCGTGACCTTCAACAATCTCAATGCCCATCATACGCGCCAGGAAGGTGTGTTCAAAATAAGCCGAGTTGTAAATACCGGGGGTCAGCAGCACCACGGTCGCATCCGAATAGCCATGCGGGGCCACAGACCGCAGGGTGTCGAGCAGGGCCTGGGGATACTGTTCCACCGGGCTGACGCGGTAGCGCCCAAACAAGTCGGCAAAGATGCGCTTCATGACCTGGCGGTTTTCCAGCATGTAGCTGACGCCGGAGGGTGAGCGCAGGTTATCTTCCAATACGAAATACTCCCCGCTCTTATCGCGGATCAGATCGGTGCCGGTGATGTGGGCGTAGACACCGCGCGCGGGCGTGACATCCATCATCTCGCGCCGGAAATGCTTGGCGCTGAAGACCAGCTCGGCCGGCACGCGTTTTTCGCGCAGGATGCGCTGCTCGTGGTAGACATCCTGCAGGAACAGGTTCAGGGCGGTCACGCGCTGGGTCAGCCCTTCTTCCAACTGCCGCCATTCTTCAAATGGGATGATGCGCGGAATCAAGTCAAAGGGAAAGATGCGCTCGATGCCGCTTTCCTGCCCGTAAACCGTGAAGGTGATACCCTGGTACAGGAAGGAGGCATCCGCCACGCGGTGTTTTTCCGCAAAATCTTCCATCGACAGGCTGCCAAGCTGTTCATGCAGGGTGCGGTAATGCTCGCGCGGCTGCCCCGTGGCCTCGAACATCTCATCGTAAAACTGGCTTATGTCATATAACGTATCGAGAACGCTTTTCTCAACCATCTTTTGCTCACTTCCGGCCCGGCCGGGCATTTTAGACAAAATAAAGGAAAATTATAGCATTTCCATCCTGTTTTCTTGGGGAATGAAGGCCAGCGGAATGAAAGAGTACCCAATCGGGTGAGGGGGGAGGGCGAAAAAGAAAAGGCCATCCGCAGATGAACGCAGATGGCGCAGATTTATTCTTTTCTCTTTGCCTATTTTTTATGGCATGGCCTGAAGAGCATCTTTTACACTGATATCCGGGGTACGCGGAGTTACATTTGGCAGTGCCCAGGCGCTGGCTGGCCAGTTTGAATAAATTGCCAAAACGCCTTCCTTTCTTGAAGCTGCAAGTACATTCATTGGCCCGCCATCAATTCCTATGACGTGGGTTCCCGGCAAGGATGCCAACGCCGCTTGTCTTGAAAAATCGGCTTCGATTATTTTTACATTATCAAATTCGCCAAAGAGGTTTTGTGCCCGCGGCATATCTAAAGAATGCACAGGTAGAAAAATGACTCCGTTGATCTTAGCCGCAATACCTTTCCAAAAATCAGGTTTTGTTTCATCTGGTTTCCCTGAAAAAGGCGAGGCGATGATCACTGGTTTATCCTTGCCAATCTCAGATTTCATTTCCTGTGCCCATTGTTTATCTTCTTCGGTCGGTTTGAAAAAAGGCAAGGCTGGCCAGCGGAGAGTATTCTGCAACTCCACATCGACCGAAGCAAGCAGTTTTTTCCAGAGAGGTGCCTGCCCACGCGGGTTCAAGTCTTCAGGAAAGCTGACATTATTCCTTGGGAAAAGACGGGAAATTTCATAAGCCATCTCGACTTTCTTGGCGTCATTTTTTCGGTTTTCGGGGATGTTGATCGGTTCTGAAAATAAGCAGATGCATCTGTCAATCGAATTGGCGCTGACTTCCTGTCTCACGGCATCGATGTCATTGCTCATGATGAATTTTAGTTTCAGGGATCGAAATATTCCCGAAGTAAAATTGTCATGAGGCCAAACCAATACTTTTGAATATATTTTTGTGGCGGCCCTTACCGCAGGTCCTTGATGGATGCGATCCCCAAGCTGCCCATTCGGACCATCGTAAGAGACAGTCATATTGGGGGGACAAAGAACCAAAACTTTTCCGTTCATAATCGCCCCGATTTTGTAATAGTCAATAATGGGATGGACAATTCATTTCTATGCATGTTCCTTTACCGGACCCCCTCCCCGGCCTCCCCCAAATCAAAAAGGCCTGACTCGATGAGAACCACAATGATTTGGGGGAGGTGTGCGGCGCCTGTGCGATTGTGAAACTTTGAGGAGAGGGTCAGATCGCGCATGGCGCAAGCAACTCACACCTGCCAAAAGCAAATTCGAAGCCGGAACATTCCATTCAAACATTTCAGATTAACAGCGATTCTGACCAACCTTTAACTGACGATTACATAATCGCTCTGTTTTAATTGTCTTCACCAGAAAAATCTTTTTTCAAATCTATGTTACCTTGCGGTGAGATGAAGGATTTCCCTAATCCTTAACGACCTTTGCCGCAGTCACGCCGCTGCTGGGATGGTCCTCCTGTATGCCCATGCCTGATCCTCTTCGGGGCGATTCCAATCTTCTGCCAGCGCAGGTTCGCTTAACAAAGCGGTTTCAGCCACAAGCGCAGGTTCATCCAGAATAGTAAGGATTCCACGCCGCGAGGCGGGCATCCTTACTTTTTTGTGCAGGCGCACTGTGCCATCTTTTTCAATCGTGACTTCTATCGAGCGGAGTACCATATTCACCTCTAACCTTGATTATACATCGGTGAGATGAAGACTTTCCCTAATCCTTCACCATCTTCGCCACCGTCACGCCGTCACCGCCCTCGCCGGGATGACCCTCCTCAAAGGAGGCCACCTGGGCGTGCTGCTTGAGCGCGGCGCGCACTTCCTGGCGCAGCTTGCCCGTGCCCTTGCCGTGGATGATGCGCACAAACGGCATGCCCGCCAGGTAAGCCTTATCCAGATAGGTGTCCAGCATCAGCAGCGCATCCTCGGCGCGCTGACCGCGCAGATCGAGCTCCATGCTGGGCGTGGCCATGCCCAACGCAGCCGCGGCCTGCGAGGTTGGACTGGCAGAAGCCAGGTCCCCGGCTATTTTCTGGATGCGGCGCGTGCGTCCGCTGACGATTTCGACCGGTTTCGCCGTTTCGGGCTCATCCGATTTTCTGGCGAGCTCGCTCCAGCGGGCGCGGATGCGCAGGTTGCCGATCTGCACCTCGGCGTCACCTTCGCCCAGGGCCGTCACAATGCCCTCGCTGCCCAGGCTGCGCACGATGACCTTCTCGCCCAATTTCAAAACCCCCACTGGTGGGCGCACCTCAGCTTTGGGCGCCTGGCGTTCGACCGGTGCCTGAGTCTTTTCTTCGACCTTCTCCACTTTTAATTCAAGCTTTTCAAGCGCATCCAGCGGCTGGCGCAGCTTCTTCAGATCAGTGCGCAGTCGCCCGATATTGCGTTTAAGGACTTCCACTTCCAGTTCGGCCTCGGCCTTGGCCCGCGCGATCACCTCGCGGCGCTCATCTTCGATCTTCTCAAGCCGCGCAGCCAGTTCGCTGTTCAGATCCTCGCTGCGCTGGCGGGCCTTTTCGGTCTTTTCGCGTTCGCGGCTGGAACGGTTGCGCTCCTTGCGGATATCATCCAGCAGCCGGTCGGCGCGCAATTCATCCGGGTTGACTTCGTTGCGCGCGTCCGAGATGATGGCTTCCGGCAGCCCCAGGCGCGCGGCGATCGCCAGGGCGTTCGAGCGCCCCGGCAGGCCAATCGTCAGGCGGTAGGTGGGACGCAGAGTCGCCACGTCAAATTCGAGCGAGGCGTTCACCACACTTTCGGCGCTGTGCGCGAAGGCTTTCAATTCGGGGTAATGCGTGGCTACAAAAGTGGTCACGCCGCGCTCCAGCAGGTGGCTGAGGATGGCGCGCGCCAGGGCGGCGCCCTCCTGCGGGTCGGTGCCCGCGCCCAGCTCATCCAGGATGACCAACGAACGCGCGTCGATCTTTTTCAGGATGCGGATGATGTTGGTGATGTGCCCGCTGAAGGTGCTGAGCGACTGCTCAATCGACTGCTCGTCGCCGATGTCCGCGAAGACATCCTCGAACATCGAGAGTTCCGAGCCGCTCTGGGCCGGGATGTGCAGCCCGCTCTGCGCCATGACCACCAGCAGCCCGACGGTCTTGAGCGAGACGGTCTTGCCGCCGGTGTTGGGGCCGGTGATGACCACGGCGCGCGTGCCCGGCGCCAGGTCAATATCGTTGGACACAACCTGCGCCGGGTCGATCAGCGGGTGGCGCGCCTTAAACAGTCGAATTTTGGAGGGCTCCGCCGGGCCTTCTGCCTCTGGCGCAGTATCCTCCCCGGTTTTTACGCGCCGTTGGGCGCCCTTCTCGTTCACCAGCGGGTGCAGGATCGGCTCGTTGGCGCGCATCTCTTCGGCATATTTGGCCTTGGCAAAGGCCAGGTCGATTTTGGCCAGCGCTTCCACGCCCGCGTTGATCACGCTGCCCTGCAGCCCAACCTGCGCGGAAACTTCGGCCAGCACCCGGCGGATTTCATCGCGCTCGGCCAGTTCCACTTCGCGCATTTTATTGTTCAGTTCCACCACCGCCAGCGGTTCAATGAAAAGGGTCGCGCCGCTCGAGGATTGGTCATGCACAATGGACTTGATCTGGCCCTTGAACTCGGAGCGTAGCGGGATAACGTAGCGCCCGTCGCGCTGGGTGATGATGGTCTCCTGGAGCATCTGAGCGGTCTTGCTGTCGCCCAGGTAATGCTGCAAACGGCTCAGCAGGCGTTCGCGCGACACGCGCATTTCAGCGCGGATCGAGGCCAGTTTGGGCGAGGCCGAGTCGAGCACTTCGCCCTTGTCGGAGATCGTGCGTGAGATGGCGTCCACCACCCCGGCCGGGTTGGGCAGCGCCAGGGCCAGTTCGGCCAGGCGCGGAGTTGGATGATCGCTGCGTGGGACGGAGCCTTCGCGCAGTTGCGCGGCCTGTTTTTTGAGCTGGTTCTGGCGGGCTTTGGGTTCATTCTTGAGATCAGCGGCGTTTGGATCGCGCGGCAGGGTCTCGGGGCTGTTTTTGCCGAGCAGGGCGCGCTTCAGCTCACGGCAGGCGATCAGCGTGTATTTGATGTCCAGCAGGTCAACCGGATCGAGCACGCCGCCGATGCGCGCCAGCTCCACCTTGCTGCGCACATCGTGCGCCCCGCCGATGCTGACATCTTGGGTGGAGATCAGGCGGCGGGCTTCCGTAGTTTCCTGCTGACGCAGCAGGGCAATCTCATAGGATGTGGTCGGTTCCAACGCGCGCGCCAACTCCGCCGAGCCCGAAAAATCGCAGTTGGCCGCCAGACGTTCCAATATTTTGGGGTATTCCAGTACTTGCAGGGTTTTGGTATCCATGGATGGGGGCAGGTTACTTGAACAAATCCGCATGGGAACCGGTGCGGATCAAGCGCAACTCATTATCGATTACCGCATAGATCAGCACCCAATCTGACTCAATATGACAATCACGCGCGCCAGCAAATATTCCTCTCAGAGGGTGATCCCGATAGTGCTCTTCTAGCGGCATTCCAGTCAATAACAGCGTAATAACGCGGAGCAACTTTTCCAAATCGGCTCCGCGTTTTTCCAGTCTTTTGAAATCCTTTTTGAACGCTGTTGTATAGACTGGGGTCAGGTTCATGATTTTAAACTGGCAAACAAATCATCGGTATTTTTGGTTTGGTGCAGGTTACTCCCAGCCAGTGCTTCTTCGAGAGCTTTTGCCGTTTCGGCATTGGGGATGTGCACATCAAAGGGCAATCCATTTTTCAGGCTGACCTGGTTCAAGAACAGGCTGACAGCCTGTGTGGTGGTAAGGCCAAGCTTATCGAACACCGCCTGAGCTTCGGTCTTTACCTTGGGATCCAGTCGTATCGTGATGGTTGCAGTCTTGGCCATAAAAGCGCTCCTTTATTTAGATGTACTGCAATTGTATCACAGCTGTCATCTTTTTTATAGATCACTTGCAGTTCTTTCATGATGCGTTCGCGCAAATAT
>CAIWAX010000178.1 GCA_903910795.1 uncultured Anaerolineae bacterium | reverse complement strand
CCTTCGGACTGGCTAACGAGTCGGCTTCAGCCGACTTGCAGGTTATGAGGAAGGGCTTTCGCCCGACCGAACCATCATCGAAAAAAATTATCCGGTAACAATTCTGTCCAACCTGTATCTGACGATTACAGAAAAACTCAATTAAGTACGGATGGATCAATGTATTGCTGTTGTTGGCGCTGGCCTTCAGCTCGCTGGGCAGCACCCCGGCCAACGCCGCCATGACCAATACCGGCAGCTGTTCAAACGCCATCACGGTCACAAGCGCGAATGACAGCGGCGCGGGTACCCTGCGCCAGGCCATCACGGACATCTGCGTGGGCGGCGCGATCACCTTCGGCCAGGACACCGCCATCACGCTGACAACCGGCGCTCCGACCATCGCCAAAAACCTGAGCATTGACGGCACGGGCCACACCGTCAGCGTGGATGGCAATAATGCTGACCGTGTGTTCGAGATCGACAGTGGCACGGTCAGCCTCACAGGGCTCACCATCCAGCATGGAAAGGTGAGCAACCTTCACGGCAGCGCCGGCGGCATCTTCAATTACGGTACGCTGACCATCACAAACAGCACCATCTCCGCTAACGCATCCAGTTACGGCGGCGGCATCTACAACCAGGGCAGCCTGACCGTCACAAACAGCACCTTCTCCGGCAACTCGGCAACAGAATACGGCGGCGGCATCTTCAATAACGGTACGCTGACCGTCACGGACAGCACCTTCTCGGCCAACTCGACACATGGTGATGGCGGCGGCATCGACAATTCCGGCGGCACGCTGACCGTCACAAACAGCACCTTCTCCGCCAACTCGGCAAATAACGGCTCCGGCGGCGGCCTCTACAATGGCGGCACGCTGACCATCACAAACAGCACCTTCTCCGCTAACGCATCCGGTTACGACGGCGGCGGCATCTTCAATGACGGCACGCTGACCGTCACAAACAGCACCTTCTCCGGCAACTCGGCAACAGAATACGCCGGCGGCATCGCCAATGCCGGCACGCTGGCCGTCACGGACAGCACCTTCTCCGCCAACTCGGCAGGAGTTTACGGCGGTGGCATCTACACTTACACCGGCCATACGACAACCGTCACAAACAGTACCTTCTCCGCCAACTCGGCAAATAACGGCTCCGGCGGCATCTACAATGCCGGTACGCTGACCGTCACCAATAGCACCTTCTCCGCCAACTCGGCGCCATGGGGTACCGGCGGCGGCATCTACAGTAATGAAGGTGCACCAGCCACGCTCAAGAACACGCTGCTTGCCAACAGCACGAGGCTCGACAAAACCTCTTCCAATGGCAACTGTGCCGGCGCGATCACGGATGGCGGCAACAACCTGGACACCGGCACGACCTGCGGGTTCAGCGCGGCCAACAACTCGCTCAGCAGCAGCGACCCCAAGCTGGGCGCCCTGGCCGATAACGGCGGCACCACCCAGACCTTTGCGCTCTTGAGCGGCTCCGCGGCCATCGACACAGGGGATGACACTGTCTGCGCGGCAGCCCCGGTCAACAACCTGGATCAGCGCGGCATCGCCCGCCCGCAATACGTGCACTGCGACATCGGCGCGTATGAATATGTTTTGGCCGCCACCGCTACGCCCACGGCGACAGCCACCAGTACGGCCACGTCGACTGCCACCGTCACACCCACAACTACGATCACCGTCACACCTACAACTACGATCACCGTCACACCCACAACTACGATCACCGTCACACCCACAACTACGATCACCGTCACACCCACAACTACGATCACCGTCACACCTACAACTACTGCGGCCGCGACTAGCACGGCCACCAGCACAGCTACCGCTACGCCCACCACGGCCGCCACCAGCACTGCCACAGCTACGGCCACCGCCACGGCTGTCGCGGGCGTGGATATCGTCATCGGCGGCGCCGACAAGGGCATCAGCTCCCTGCCGCAGAATACCTACCTCAACAAGAGTTTCAGCAGCCTGATCAACGGCCCGGTGGACGTCTTCTCCAGCGATAGCTCCACCATCCTCGCCAGCCAGCGCGCCACCTCCGGCCAGAGCTACAACGAAGTCATGGGCCTGCCCACCAACCAGCTCAGCACGGATTACTGGTTCCCGGCCTATGACCACAGCTTCATCCCCGGCAGCAATACCAACCCGATGCGCATGTGGGTGATGGTCGACAACCTCAGCACGACCCAGAGCGCCACGGTCAAAATCTACATCGGCGGTGTCCTGCAGGCCATGAGCCCCTTCAGCGTCCCGGCCGGCGGGCGTGTCTCCACGCGCTGGATCGGCGGCAAAGGCGGGCCGGTGGAAGTGGTTTCCAGCAGCGGCGTCAAGATTCTTGCCAGCGAGCGCGTTCTGACCTCTTCGGGCAATGCCTTCAACGAAATTCTGGGCGTGCCGGCCAGCCAGCTCAGCAGTGAATACTGGTTCCCGTACTACGACAACCTCAGCATGAGCAATGCCATCCAGGTCGGCAATCCCAGCGCCAACAAGGCCGTCAAAGTGGATATCTACATCGGCGGCATCAAGAAGGGCAGTTATAACATCCCCGCCCACGGCTACATTACCAGGAGTTACCCCAATCTGGCGGCTGGCCCGCTGCGGGTGGTTTCCACCAACGGCCTGCCGGTGGTGACCAGCCAGATCGCGCTCTCCGGGGCCAACAATGCCTTCAATGAAGTCATGGGCTTCCCCGCCAATCAGCTCACCACTGAATACTGGTTCCCGGTCTATGATCACAGCTTTATCCCCGGCAACAACACCAACCCGATGCGCATGTGGGTGATGGTCAGCAACCCCAGCACCAGCCTGCCCGCCGCAGTCGATATCTATATTGCCGGTATCAAGATGGCTGGCAGTCCCTTCAGCATCCCGGCCGGCGGGCAGGTCACCCCGCGCTGGATCGGCGCCACCAATGGCCCGGTGCGCGTAGTTTCGACCAACGGCACCAATATCCTGACCAGCGAACGGGTTATGACCTATCCCGGCAGCGGCTTCAACGAGATGATGGGCTACCCGCGCAACCAGATGTCCAATGAGTACTGGTTCCCGTACTACGACAGCGTCAGCACGAGCAACGATATTTTGGTCAGCAGACCGTAAATTGACATAAACAAAACAAACGTCCCGAGGGTGCGAAAACCTTCGGGACGTTTGTTATTTTCGGTGTCAGGGCTTTCAGGACATTTCACGGAGACCACAGAGATTCACAGAGTGTAACTGCTCACGGGTTGCTTAATTGTGGGCGATGACCGACCTATCCCCCCGGCCCTCGCCAGGAACACACGATTTGCTTGGCAAATTGCACCGGAACGCAAGTGCAGGTGTGCTTCGGGAAAGAACAGGAGCGGCGGCTCCAATGACAGCTATGCGAAAATGTGACATTGTCAAAGTAGTAATGTCACTCCGCCACGACCACGCAGTTGCGGCCGCGGTGCTTGGCCTGGTACATGGCCCGGTCGGCCTTTTCCAGGATTTCTTCACCCCGGGCCCCATGTTCGGGGTAAACCGCAATGCCCATCGAAACAGTTACCATGCCCAGGGCATGCGCATTGTACTCAAGGCTCTGGGCATTGACCGCCGCGCGGATGGCTTCGGCGCGCTGCAAGCCCACCTCCAGCCCGGCATCCGGCAGGATCATGACGAACTCCTCGCCGCCCAACCGGCAAACCACATCCTCGCCGCGCACCTGGTTTTGCAGCAGGCTGCTCAAATACGTCAACACCAGGTCACCGGCAGCGTGCCCAAAAGTATCGTTGAATTTCTTAAAGTGATCGATATCCAGCATGATGATGCTGAGGGCGATCTTTTTTCGCGCGGCGCGGGTCAACTCACGGTGCAGGGTTTCTTCCATATAGCGGCGGTTAAAGGCACCCGTCAACGGATCGCGCACCGATTGGTACTCAAGGGTCTGGCGCAGCTTGATATTTGAAAGCGAAAGAGCCAGGTTCTCGGCCATGCTCTGGGCCAGATCATCGGTTTCTTCACCCAGACCAGCGCTGTCGGCGCATTCGATGTGCAGCAGCCCGAGCGACTCGCCCTGGATATTCATGGGGATATCCAGGTAGCTGCCCGCGAAAGTCTGTGCCATGTGATGGCACTTTAAACCCGGCTGCCCGGTGTTGACGATGTGCATCTGGCCGCGGCGCAGGGCCCAGCAGTCATCCTGTAGAAATTGGGATTGACTGATCAACTCTCCGCCCCAGGCAGCCACGACCGCCAGAAGGGCAGAATCCGGGGATTTCAGGAAGACCGCGCCCGCGGCCCCGGGAAACAACTGCGACCCAAACTGCTCGATGACCGAATAGGCTTCATCGAGCTGGCGGCAGATCTGCAAAAGCTCGCCCATCTGGCGCAGCAAGTCGGAATGGCGCTTGCTCTGCTCCAAGTGGCGCACCAGGCCGCCAAGTTTCTCGTTGGAAAGTTCCAGCAGATTTTCGGCCTTCTGGCGATCCGAGTTATCCTCAAACATGTACATCAGGTGGGGTTCCCCACCCGAGGTGAAGGCCGCGAAGGTCGCATTCAACCACAATTCCTTATCAAAAGAATTGATGTAATGCACCTGCAGCGGGAAAGGCTGGCCGGTCTTGAGGGTGTGCAGGGCCGCGCCGTACAACTCACACTGCTTCCAGGCCTGGTTGGTGTGGAAGTTTTGCTGGAGCAGGTTTTCGAGTTTCGTCCCGGAGATCAGCGCGGCCGCCGGGTTGGCCGAGATACACTCGCCAGAAGCCTTATAAATCATGATCCCAATCGGCGAGGTCTGCAAAATGGTCTGGTTGAACTGCAGAGCATCGGCCATGCTGGCCTGGTCTTGTTTGCGGGCGGTGATATCTTCCTTGACCGCCAGAAAATGCGTGATCTGGCCGCCTTCATCGCGGATGGGTGAAATGGTGGCATTTTCCCAATACTGGTCTCCATTTTTCTTGTAGTTCAGAAATTCGCCGTACCAGATGCCGCCAGCCATGATCGTTTGCCAGAGGCGTTCATATTCTTCGCGCGAAGTGTGGCCGGATTTCAGAATACGCGGGTTTTTCCCGAGGGATTCTTGCAGGCTGTAACCGGTCAGTTGTGTAAAATGCGGGTTGATGTATTCAATGCTTCCGCCGGTATCCGCGATCACAATTGAGGCCGGGCTTTGTTCCACGGCCTGGGTGAATTTGCGGACGGTGATTTCGGCATATTTGCGTTCCACCCACAGCCCCAACATGCGGGCGATATTGTCCAGCAGGTTTTGTTCCTCAGGAAGCAGGAAGGGCCGCGCGGCGCTGTAATAAACCGCCACGAATCCGCAAACCCGGCCATGCAGGTTGAGGCTGGCGCTCAGCTCATGCGTCAGCGCGCCCGAATAATTGGCGGTCTGATAGCGCCGGCCTTCCAGGTCAATCAGACCCGCGGCCAGTTCGGGGAACTGCATGGCGGGGGTCAGGGTCTCCAGCACGCGCTGGCAAAGCTCACCCTCCTGCAGGCTTTGATCTTCCAACAGGCGTCCGACCCGGTACAGGCAGGTCAATTCCTGCATGCGGAGTTTGATATTAATTTCCATCTGTTTATGGTCAGTGATATCGGCATTGATGCCGTACCATTTGACCGGAGCGCCGTGGGCATCGAATACCGGCTGGGCGCGCGTCAGAAACCAGTGATATTCCCCGGCGGCCGAGCGCAAACGCTGCTCAACCTCAAAAAAGGAAACGTTCAGGGTGGCCTCATCCCATTTTCGCTGGGTTTCAGCCAGGTCGTCGGGGTGCAGGGCCGCCATCCAGCCCGCACCGCGCGCCTGTGCCTGGGTCATGCCGGTGAAAGTGAGCCAGCCCAGGTTTAAGTAGTCAACATTCCCCCCGGAGTACGAAGACCAGATCAGGCCGGGGATGGTATCCAGCAGGGTGCGCAGTTCGGCCTCCTTATCCAGCAGCGCCAGCTCGGCATTGCGGCGTTCGGTGATGTCGTGGATCACCACCAGGATGGTATGCCAGCCTTCAAGATGGATGTGCCCGGGGAAGACTTCCACCTGGCGGGTTTCACCATTGGCCAGGTGGTGGGTCATCAGGATGGTTTTCAACTCGCCCGAGACGACTTTCTGGATGATCTGGAAGGCTTCCGCCAGGGACAGGTTGGTGAGCTCGATAAACTTTAACCCGGTCAGTTCGGCGTGCGAATAGCCGTAAAACCGGCAGGCTTCCTGGTTGGCATCCAGAATGGCGCCGGATTCGGGCTCCACCACCAGGATCGCGGAACTCATGTTTTCAAACAGGCTGCGGTAGCGGGCTTCGCTGGATTGGAGCTGCTCAGTGCGCTGGAAGATCAGCTCTTCCAGGTGGGCCTGGTGGGCCTGCAGGGCCGCCTGGGCCAGTTTGACGCCTGTGATTTCATTGATACTGGTGATCAGGTATTGAAACTGCCCGGCGGAATCGCGAAAAGCGGTACTGGAAACGTCGGCCCAGATCACCTGGCCGTCCTTGCGCAGGTAGCGTTTTTCAAAGCGGGCGGCATCCTTCAGCCCGGCCAGCGCTTCCTTGATAAAATTTGAGCCGAGGGGTTTGTCCTCTGCATAGGTTACATCGTTAAACGTCAGGTGCGCCAGTTCATTTTCACTGTACCCCAGTATGTTGCACAGGGCCGGGTTGACGCGCAAGAACCTGCCATCGCTGCTGATCAACGCCTGGCCGATGGTGGAATGGATGAAAGAGATGCGGAACAGCTCTTCGCTGCTGGTGAGGGCCTGCGAGGCTTCCATCAGGCCGCTGATATCCTCAGACGAGACGATCGCCCCGATCAGAGCGCCTTGCTGATCCTTGAGCGGCACGCAGCGCCATTTAAAATACCACTTGAGCAGATCCGGCGCGCCAGTCGGGCCCTCCGCCCTGACCTGCTCACCTGCCAGGGCCCGATCCAGATCAGCCTGCAAGCGTTCCCGGTCGCCGGGCACATTCACATACTCCAACAGGTTGTGACCGGTCTGGATGCTGGCGCCGTACAGAGACAGCATTCTTTCGGCGTGCTCCTGGTTGAACGCCAGGTAACAGTAATCGCGATCCACAGCAAACACGCTGGAAAACGAGCTGTCCAGCATATTTAACAGCAAGTCAAATTGTCCCGCCCCTGGGGATGATTTGCTCAAATCATGTTTATGCCGGACGTGATCCATGACAGTAATCCTTTGAGATGATCATTACACCACAGAAAAAGCAGGGGACATCCAACACGCAAAACGGCAAAGCAATCATAAACCTGTTTTACAATTTCCTCATTTCAGACACCTTTCAAAGTGATTATCTATTTTCGGCCACCCCCTTTTGGGGGTTTAATCTGTGACGGCACTGCAAAAGCCTTCGCCACAGGGTGCGCGGAGATTACCGTTATTTTGAACTGTCTGCCCCTGCCCTGCCGTCGAGTCATTGGCTGGCACGCGCTCTTAGCCGCGCACGAAATAAATAGCGGCGACGATGACACCGATGCTGACGATGATCCAGCGCAAACTGGCGGGCTTGACGCGGCCCGCCAACCTGCCGCCCAGCCAGCCGCCGGTCAGCGAGCAAACCGCCATGACCAGCACCGCCGGCCAGACGACCTGGCCCGAGAAAATGAACAGCACCGCCGCCGCGGCGTTGACGCTGAAGGCGATGGCCTGCTTGAGGGCGTTCAATTTGGTGAGCGATTCGTCCAGGGTCAGCCCCAGGGCCGCCAGGGTGATGACGCCCAGCCCGGCGCCGAAATAACCACCGTACACGGCCGCCAGCGCGATGGGGATGCTGCTCCACAGGCCGGAAACCTGGCCGCCGGTATGTTTCTCGGCGCGCTTGAGCAGCCAGGCGCGCAGACGATCCTGGATGGCCAGCAGCAGCGAAGCCAGCAGGATCAGGAACGGCACCACCCGCCGAAAAACCGTCTCGCCGGTCAAGAGCAGCAGCACGCCGCCCGCCAGCCCGCCCAGGATGGTGAAGGGCAGGAAGAAGAACAGGCGGCGGGTCTGGGTTTTCATATCGTCCCACTGCGCCAGCGTGCCGCCGACGGTGCCGGGCAGCAGCGCCAGGGTGTTGGTGACGTTGGCGACCACCGCCGGCAGGCCGACGGCGGTCAGGATGGGGAAGGTCAGCAGCGTGCCGCCGCCCGCCAGCGCGTTCATGATGCCGGCGATCAGGGCCGCCAGGCCGATCAGGACAAAGTCATACCAATGCTGCATGGGGGCTTCCTGTACATCATTTTTTTGGAGCAAAAACAATTAGCGAATAATTGTATCAGGTGCTTTCCGGCAACGGCTGGGATTAAAGCTGGGACTAAAGTCCCGCCTCAGTACACGAAAGCCCCTGCGGGGCTAAAACTGGCAGCCCGCAGGGCTTGCATGTACGCAGAGGCGGCTTCAGCCGCTCTGCGCGTGCGACCCGAGGCCATGGCGCCTGGCATGGCATGTTCACAATAGGCGCGTGTAAGGCGCCCGGCCAGTTTGCACCCATCCATCATCCTATCCGCGATCACGCCTGATGGGCGCGTGTAGGGGCGGGGTCACGATAGGCGCGTGTAAGGGCAGGTCTCCCGAAGGGTGTCGGGACGATGTCTCGTGCAGGCAGTGTACCTGGCCCGGTTCCAGATCCTGAACGGAGGGGGAACCGGGTTTTTGTATATTTGCCTCCAAAATGGAGACAGGAATCACCGGCGCTCACTTCCCAGGTACACGCGAAAGGTTGACATAACCCATCGTATTCTGACCATAGAAATCATAGGTTGGAAGTAATCGGGCGCAACGGAAGCCGTTGTTGTTGTTCGTATTAGACGGATCGTTGTCGTTGCGGTTGGCAGAGCGGACGTTGTTATTGTTGTTATTCCACGAGCCGCCGCGCAACACTCCCACCGGTGTCCCTCAGTAAGCCCAAAAGATTTCGAATCCTTCGGGCTATGCTTATCAAGAGTTTTCAGGCAGCGTTTTCAACCAGCCACCCAGCAGTTTTCCCAACTCAACGAGCGTCTCCGAAGCGAAATGGTATTGATCCATTTTCGTCAATTTTCTCTGGTGCGACAGGCGTATAAACAGACGCAGTTTTTCCAGTTCAACATCCGCCTTGATCAGGATGGCGCGTTTTCGCTTGGAAGTACGCGAGGTTTCGATGAGTAGCTCATAGAAACTGAAGGCGCTGTCTTCAAGCCTTTTTGCCATCCGAAAGCGTTCGTTTTTTGGGAAACCCTCGGTGTGGTTCAAAAGCCAGAGCAAAAAATCAGATGTTTTTGTGAATATTGGTGATTGCATGCGATCACTTTCATCCATTGATTCCCTCCAACAAGCCTGCATTCGTTAATACAGCCTTTCTCAGCCCCCATGTATCAGCATACCTGGCATGATTTATCCAGCTCGTGACCCGGCAGTCAAGCTCCCTGAAAGAAAGCTTGCCCTCCCGATAATTCCCAGCCAAATCTTTCAATTTTCGCTGGAAAGCATAACCATTGGATGGTTTCAAACGGCGGTGATCCGGGAAAACCTGAAAACCCAAAAATGGTATACCTGTACTGACTGGACGTGATTGGGCAGATTCTTCGTGAATGGTCAGTCGCAGACTTTGCAGGTAGCTGATGATGGCCCCGCGCCACTGGCCCAGTTGGGCTTTATCATCCGAAAATAAAAGCATATCATCCACATAGCGCAGGTAGGCACGGCATTTCAGAGTGCGCTTTATGTATTGATCGAGATGATTTAAATAAACATTGGCCCAATGCTGTGAAGTCAAATTCCCAATGGGTAAGCCGCGCGGACGCTGCCGCGAAAATAAGTCATCGCCAGGAAAATATACCATTTCATATTCATCCGCCTGGACGCCATCACCGCTGGTCAGGATTTTCTGGGCCAGGCGCAAGGCGCACTGATCCCCAATCGTCCGGGCCAGGATGGAAGCCAGAATTTCATGATCCACGCTCGGGAAAAACTGGCGCACATCCAGATGCATACCATATCGATAGCGCCGCAGGTAATGCGTACAGCGG
The DNA here is from genome assembly GCA_903910795.1 of uncultured Anaerolineae bacterium. GTDB lineage: Bacteria > Chloroflexota > Anaerolineae > Anaerolineales > Villigracilaceae > UBA5195. Next base: position 1,347 of record CAIWAX010000178.1, on the reverse strand, counting down.
TCAAGCGCAGCGTGTGTGCCTTTGCCTTTGCGGTTGGCGTAGGAATCGAAAATAAACTGGCGCTCAAAAAGCGGCTCAATCACCTGAATCAAGGCATGATGCACCACCCGGTCACGAAAAGGTGCGGCGTTGACCAGTCTCTTTTTGGGCTTTTGTATGCGGAAACTATGATACCCGCCTGGCCGATACGTTTCATCCTTGAGCTCATGTTCAATCTCAATCAGGTTTTTCTCCAGGTCAAATTCAAAAGCAGCCGCAGACGGGCGGTAGCGCTTGCCGCGCGCCGCAGCCTTATAGGCCCACCACAAGTTGGCGGGGTGACAGATTTTCTCATACAACTCGTCATATTTTTTACCCATTTTTGGCCGCTGGGGGGTGAACCCCCCAGACCCCCCGCTTCAGTCTTTCAGAATTCCAGTATTCAGGATTACAGAACTATTGTGAGCGGGCGCAACGGAAGCCGATGCTGCTGCTCGAAAGAGACGGATCGACGACGACGTCGCGGTAGGCAGAGCGGACGAGGTTAATGTAGCTATACCACGAGCCGCCGCGCAACACTCGATAAGTTCCATCGGCTGGCCCGTTGGGATTGCTGACCGGTGAAGTACCATAATTTCCGTACCAATCCGCCGTCCACTGCCAGACGTTGCCCGCCATGTCACAGGCCCCATAAGGGCTGACCCCCTGAGGATAGCTGCACACCGCGGTTGTGTCGCCAACATTCTGATTAAAGTTCGCGTAACTTTTATCAATAGTATTGCCAGCCCACGGGTAGGTGCGACCCTCCATACCGCGCGCCGCCAGTTCCCACTGCGCCTCGCTCGGTAATTTAGCCCCGGCCCATTCGCAGTAGCTTTTGGCCTGGTTCCAGTTCACATAAATTACCGGGTAATTGTCAAACTGCGAATTGCCATAATAACTCGAGCGGGTAGCTGATCTTTTATTTGAAGGCTCCGTGCAGCCGCCCGCCGCCACGCACTTCGCGTACTCCGCGTTGGTCACATCCGTCTGATCGATCCAGTAGGGGGAGAGCGTTACCTGGTGCGGGGTGGCGTTTGAAATATCCGCGCTGCCCATCGTGAAGGTCGCGCCCGGCACGTACAGCATCGTCATGCCATCCGCCGGACGTGTGTATGATCCCGCAAGCAGGCTAGGCGCGGCAGTCGGGCTGGGCGCGGCAGTCGGGCTGGGCAGGATTGGAACGGCAGTCGGGCTGGGCGCGGCAGCCGGGGTCGAGCGTGCTGCCAGCGAAACGAATAACGGAAGAAGAACCAAACAGCCGCCTAACAGCAGCACTGCCAGCACCATCCAGCCCCAGTAGCGCGCCAGAAAACCTTTATCCACTTT
>CAIWAX010000177.1 GCA_903910795.1 uncultured Anaerolineae bacterium | reverse complement strand
GGGAGGTGCGCGAGGGTACGGAAGCGCGTTACATCTGATAACCCCAACTTATAACTTCGCGTCATAAAACCGCAGTTCCTGCTGAAAAATAGTCTCGAAACATGTACAATAAGAGAGATTATTCAAAACAGGAGCGAATCATCATGGATGCTATCAAAAAGAAAATTGCTGTGCTGACCAGCGGTGGCGACGCGCAGGGCATGAATGCGGCTGTCCGGGCTGTGGTGCGGACGGGCGTGGCGAAAGGCGCGGAAGTATACGCGATCTACGAGGGCTATCAGGGTCTGGTCGAAGGTGGGGAACGCATCAAACGCATGGATTGGAACAGTGTTTCGGGCATTCTGCAGAAGGGCGGCACGATCATCGGCACGGCCCGCAGCGATGAGTTCCGCACCCGCGAAGGGCGCCGCAAGGCGGCTCTCAACCTGATCCAACTGGGTGTCGACCGGCTGGTGGTGATCGGCGGCGACGGTTCGCTGACCGGCGCCAATCTCTTTCGCCAGGAGTGGGCCGCGCTGGTGGCGGAACTGGTGGAGGGTGGCGCCATTACAGCCGAATTGGCCGCCCAGTATCCGGCCCTGATGATCGTCGGCCTGGTGGGTTCGATCGATAATGACTTTTTCGGCACCGATATGACCATCGGCGCCGACAGCGCCCTGCACCGCATCACCGAGGCCATCGACGCCATTTCCAGCACGGCTGCCAGCCATCAGCGCACCTTTGTGGTCAAGGTGATGGGCCGCAACTGCGGCTATCTGGCCCTGTATGGCGCGCTGGCTACCGGCGCGGATTGGGTTTTGATCCCCGAGGCCCCGCCGGATGTGGATAACTGGCAGGATGTGATGGTGGAACGTTTGAAGGCCGGGACAAAAGCCGGGCGGCGCGACCATATTGTGGTGATCGCGGAAGGCGCGCGCGACCGTGACGGTAATTACATCGGCAGCACGGATGTGCAGAAACTGCTTGAAGAGCGCCTGGGCGAGGAAGTACGCGTCACCGCGTTAGGACATGTTCAGCGCGGCGGCCGGCCGAGCGCTTTTGACCGCAACATGTCCACCCAGGTGGGTTACGATGCGGTGCTGACCATTTTGAGCGCCAAACCGCAGGATGATCCGCAGCTTGTCGGCATTCACGCCAACCGCATCGTCCATCATCCCTTGATGGAATGTGTCGAAAAGACGCGCGCGGTGGCGACTGCGATTGCCGCCAAAGATTATGAGAAGGCCATGGATTTGCGCAGCTCCAGCTTCAAGGAAGCCTTCAGCACCCTGAAAACCATGGTGCGCGCGCTGCCGCATCCCGTGGAACCCGGTCAGAAGCGCCTGCGCATCGCCATCCTGAACGCGGGCGCACCGGCGGCGGGTATGAACACCGCCGGACGGACGGCCATCCGCCTCGGGCTGGATCAGGGCCATATTATGCTGGGTATCGGCAACGGTTTTGAGGGTTTCGCCAAAAATCAGGTGCGCGAATTGAACTGGATGAGCGTGAGCGGCTGGGCTTCGCAAGGCGGCTCGGCGCTGGGCACCAGCCGCCACCAACCGCGCGGCAGCGACCTGTACGGCATCGCCCGCGCGATCGAAGACAACAAAATCGATGCGCTGTTGGTGATCGGCGGCTGGACCGGGCATGAAGCCGTTTATTATCTCAATAGTGAACGCAAGAATTTTCCGGCCTACAACATCCCGATGGTGTGTTTGCCAGCCTCGATCAGCAATAACCTGCCGGGCTCTGAGTTCAGCATTGGCGCGGATACCGCGCTTAACAATATCGTGGACGCCGTCGACAAGATCAAGCAGTCGGCGGTGGCAGCGCGGCGCTGTTTCGTGGTGGAGGTGATGGGCCATTCGTGCGGTTACCTGGCGCTGATGAGCGGCCTGGCCACGGGCGCGGAACGGGTTTATATGAACGAGGACGGCATCACTTTGAAGGATCTGGTGGCCGATATTGAGATCCTGAACCGCGGCTTTGACAAGGGCAAACGCCTGGGCCTGTTTATCCGCTCCGAGAATGCTAACGATACTTATTCGACCAATTTCATTTGCTCGCTGTTTGAGGAGGAAGGGCGCTCGATCTTTGACGTCCGCCCGGCCGTGCTGGGTCACCTGCAGCAGGGTGGCGACCCTTCACCCTTTGACCGCATCCAGTCTTCGCGTTTGGCGCGCCTGTGCCTGGAGTACCTGATCCAGGAATGCGGGAACCACTCTGCCAACACCTCTTTTATCGGGCTGCAAAATGGCAAGATCTCCTTCAGCGATATGCGTGATTTTGAACGCATGGTGGATTTGAACACGCAGCGTCCCCGGCAGCAGTGGTGGCTGGAGTTGAAGACCATTACCAACCTGATGGCGCAGTTGGACCCGGAAGGCTGAGTTGCCGGAAACCCTGCGGACGCGTACGCGTATATCTTCTTATGCGGATGCGTCTTTGAAAGAAAAAGACATAAAAACGAAGGGCACAAAGTTCACAATGGAAAATCAAAGACCTTAAGCTTTCCTGGTTCTGATTTATTTTCGTGACCCTGGAGTACTTTGTGTTTAATGGTTTTTCCCGCTTAAAAGCCGGGATTCTGAATAGTAAGGACATCAGTCACAAGTTAAGCGTTCTCGATTTATGTCAAGATGTCTTTTTGCCTGGCCCGCCTGGGGCTGAAGCCCCGGCTCATGCCATGAAAGCCCTTCGGGCTGGTTAACGAGTCGGCTCGCGTTCTTTGCGCCCTGTGGGTCAGCCCGCGATTTGCTAAGCAAATCAAACCGGGAAATCAATAGCTTAATATTCAGCAACTATACTTGCCTCAAGCAAAACTGGCATGAAAGTACGTCAAAATACCCTTAACAGGGTGTCAAAAGTCTTAACTTGTGACTGATGTAGTAAGGAGTAACATAATGCGTGGATTTCATCGCTATGGCCGCCGTGGTCGCTCTTTTATGGGGCCGCTCTGGATGATCGGGCTGGCAATTTTGTTCTTTTCAGGCCGTTGGTGGCCGGGCATCCTGGTGTTGGTCGGTATCAGCATGGTGTTTTCTGCGTTGTGGAGAGAATCGCAGCCGCAGGAATATCCCACTCCGCAGCCCCAGCCGCAACCCATGGCGCCCGCCGCGCCGATTTTCATCCCGAACCCCTCCCCTGCGCCGGTGAGCGTTGCCCCACGCGCGGATGTGCTGCCCGGCAACTGTCCGCGCTGCGGCGCCCCGGTGCGGACGGCTGAAGTCAAGTGGAACGGGGCACAGGCGGCCTGCTCCTACTGCGGCTCGACGCTGCCCGCGACCAGAAGCTGATGCCAACCAGTATTGATCCACTGCCGGGCGAGAACGAGATTGAATGTGGGCGCTGCGGCGCGATTTTTTCGATAGAGTTTACGCGCTGTCCAAAGTGCGGCGTCAGTCTGTATGAACCCGATGACTCGCAAGACAACCAGACCCGCTCCTTTACGCCGCATCCCGCGGGTTTCAGCGCGCGAATGCAGGACCTCTGGCGCCGCCTGACCGGCAAACCCCACCCGGCTGAGGAACTTTTCAACCAGTCCCTGCAGCAGGCCGCTCTGACGAATGACCTGCTGCGCAAGTTGGGCGGCGACCGCGCGGTCCTCGAGCGCCTGGTGGCGTTTGAACGCCAGCGCCTGCCGCAGTCCACCCGCCTGGTCTGGCTGCAGAACGCGGTGAGAAGGTGGGAAAAGGATAACGAGTAAGCGCGGTTCTCTCTCCTACGCCAAACTCATGTAAAATAGATGAGATGAGCATGTACCCTTTCGACCTGCCTCGCCTGATTGAACTCTGCCGCCAGAACGATGTTTCGATGGCGAGTATTTTTGGTTCGATGGCGCGTGGAGAATCAAAAAAGAAGAGTGACATCGATTTGCTCGTGCGTTTTCCCATACGCAAAAGCCTGCTGGCGGTGGTCAGGTTGGAACGCGAGCTTTCCGAAGCCTTGGGCCGCAAGGTAGACTTATTGACAGAAGCCGCCATCAGCC
>CAIWAX010000176.1 GCA_903910795.1 uncultured Anaerolineae bacterium | reverse complement strand
TGTTGGCTTTTTGTGGAGTTGCCTTTCTAACAGTTGCTTATGGCCGCCCGCCGTGGATTGCGTTGACCCTGGCTTTTTCATTTGGTTCCTATGGACTGATCAAAAAACTTTCTCCACTCGGTTCTCTCTTTGGCTTGACAATTGAAACCGGAATCTTATTTCTGCCCGCGATCATTTACCTGGTTTATGACGCTACAACCGGTGCCGGTGTTTTTCTGCGTGCCGATGCAGCGCCAGTCACCAATTTGCTGCTCATGGGTGCCGGTTTAGTGACCACCATCCCCTTGCTCATGTTTGCATCCGCCGCTCAGCGCATACCGCTCACAATGGTTGGCATCTTACAGTACATCACGCCTACCATCCAATTTTTACTCGGTGTGCTGGTGTATCGTGAACCATTTGATTTCAACCAGATGATTGGATTCGGAATTGTTTGGTGTGCCTTATTGTTATTTGTTGTAGAAAATTTTTGGGCACGCCGAACGTTGACGACAGATCCAATCCCCGAATTGGGTGAGGGATAATCAGGTTACTTTGAGAAAATAAATTTTCAAGTTGGAGGATTGCATGAAAGTATTATTTATTGGCGGTACGGGTTTGATCAGCATTGCTTGTTCTGAACTCGCAATACAGCGTGGAATGGATTTGACCATTTTGAATCGTTCCGCATCGCGGAAACATGCCGCTCCGCAAGGTTCAAAGCTGATTATTGGGGATATTCATTCTGATTCAAGTCAGCTTGCTGAGAAGTTGGCTGACCAGCATTTTGATGTGGTGGTGGATTGGATTGCCTTCAACCGTGAGGATGTAGAACGTGACATTCGTTTATTCAGTGGAATAACTGACCAGTTTATTTTCATCAGTTCGGCTAGCGCCTACCAGAAACCGCCTTCGAATTACCTTATTACCGAAGAAACGCCTCTGGAAAATCCATTCTGGCAGTATTCGCGCGACAAGATTGATTGTGAACAGTGTCTGATGGATGAATACCGCAAAAATGGTTTTCCAGTTACGATTATCCGTCCCTCCCTTACCTATGGACTTTCTCAAATTCCGATGATCATGGGAAGTTGGACGCATCCTTACACGATTGTTGACCGTATTAGGCGCGGTCAGGAAATTATCATCCCTGGCGATGGTACTTCCCTATGGGTCATGACTTGGAACGGCGATTATGCCAAAGGCATGCTGGGCCTGTTTGGCCGTAAAGATGCCATCGGCGAAGCTTTCCACATCACTTCTGATGAAGTGTTATCCTGGAATCAAATTCACTCGGCACTTGGCCAGGCGATTGGCATCGCTCCTAAAGTTGTCCATATCCCCTCTGATTTGATTGCGGCATACTCAGAGCATGCGATTGGCAGCTTGATCGGTGATAAAGCCAACAGCGTGGTTTTTGATAACAGTAAAATCAAACGTTTTGTGCCCGAATTCAAGTGCGAGGTGCCCTGGGCGGAAGGTGTTCGCCGGGCGCTGGCATGGCACGATGCTGATCTGGAGCGGCAGGCAATTGATGTAGAGCTGAACCAACTGACCGACAGGATAATTTCTGCATATAAACGGGCTTATCCGATTTCCTGAAAACTTCATTTTATTTTATGCCTGAAAAAATCATCCCCGGCTCATTAATAAGCCGGGGATGATTTACTATATTATGTAATTGCTAATCGGTATGGGATTAATATTCTTCTTCTTCGTCATCAGCCCATAGATCATCATCTTCCTCGTCGATGTCCTCTTCTTCCCATTCTTCCAGTTCTTCTTCTTCCCATTTTTCTTCACCAGCAACCGCCCCATCGGCAGGTGAGTAAGTGGCGCAGCCTGTATCTGGATCAAATTCAACAGCGGCGGCAGAGCAGTAGCCATCGTCAATGAAAACGCAATCTGTGTAATGACAACGAATGCGGGGCATAGAATCCTCCTAATTTACTGGTTGTTGAACCAAACGAATTATTGTGATTATAAACAAAATACTCATGGTGATTTGCGAAGTAATGCAGAAAGGACAAAGGGCTTTGATTACAAAGATTTCAAGATAGATCAGGTACACTGTGAAAAAAAAGCCTGTAGTCGCTAACCCGAATAATACCAAGAGGCCGTTGTTCCTGAAGAATTTTCCGCCGCGATCCTGCATCAGTAAAATTGCTAGGATGGAAACGTACCCAAGAACACCCACAAATGCCACTGGCACGCCGTAAACCGACGAATATGGGCTTGCATTTACAGTTGAGCAATCTCCGCTGCCCAGGCACATGGCATTATTGGATGTCAATTTAAAAATTGTCATGTAAATCGAAACCATAATCCCCAATGCTGCCAGTCCAACTGAGACCCAATACAGTTTTTTATCCATTTAATGATTCTCCAATATCCATGCATCAACTTCTGAACCGGGCGGGCAGGATTTTACACCAGAGGGAATAATAAGTAAAGCATTTGCCTGAACCAATGAGAATAGATTCCCGGATCCTTGGTGTCCCGTCAGGGTTGCAATAGCCCGTCCATTTTCATGTGTTACCTGGGCGCGCAGATAACTTTCACGTCCATCAGACTCGATCGGTTCTTTCAGTGTAACCAGGGTGGTTTGCCGGAGAGCCGTTTTTTCACCTTTTAAAAGGCGCAACGCGGGTTCTACAAAGACCAGAAAATTGACAAATGATGAAACTGGGTTGCCTGGCAGTCCAAAAAACGGTATATCTTGAAAGGCACCGAAAGCCAGAGGTTTACCTGGGCGCATGTCTACTTTCCAGAAATTCAGACTTCCCGAGGCTTCCACCACATCCTTGATAAAATCATGCGCACCAACGCTTACACCGGCAGAGGAAATGATTAAATCCGGCTCGAAATTTGCCGCCCTATCGAACAGAATCTCAACATCCTCATAGCGGTCGGCTGCCACGCCCATTTGCAAGACTTCACAATCAAGGATCTCAACCAGAGCTGCCAACATATAGGTGTTTGAATCATGGATTTTGCCGGGCTTGAGGGGCACGTTCACCGGGACAAGTTCATCCCCGCTGGAAATAATGGCGACTCTCGGTCTTTTATTTACTGGCACGTTGGGGACTCCCAACATGGCCAGCATCCCAATATCCTGTGGCCTTAATTTAAGTCCTGCAGGAAGTATTTTCTGCCCCGTCAGGATATCGGAGCCGCGTTTCCGAATGTAATCGTTTTTTTTGACCTTTGCCAGTATCTTTACATGATCCGGGGCACTGCTTCCGGCAGTTTGATGGGCAAAATCTGTGTCTTCCACCATTACAACTGCATCTGCGCCAGTCGGTAATAGGGCGCCAGTCATAATTCGCGCGGCTTGCCCTGCGCCCAAACTGACGGTAGGAACACTTCCCGCAGGGATATCGGCGGTAACCAGCAGCGAAACGGGATTGTTTGCGTCACTAAGGTGTAGGTCTTCGGTGCGCACTGCGAAGCCGTCCACGCTGGAATTGTCAAAAGATGGAAGTTCGATCTCCGAAATAATATCCTGGCTCAGTATGCAGCCCAAAGCAGCCTCGATGGCGATTGTAGTCCCTTCGAGAGGTTTGAAACTTGCAAGTATACGTTCTTGGGCTTTCTTTACACTTAGCATATAGATCAGATTATCGAGGCAACATTATACATGAAAATCCTGGCGCGCTATCCCCCATGAATACGTAGCGCATCCACCACGTTATCGATGTTTTCAATACGCGCCAGAAGGCGACTGAGCTGGGCGACATCCCGCACTTCAATAACTAAGTTGATATATGCAGTGACAACCTGCTTTTCGCGATTGGTATTTACGTTCACATCCACAATGTTTACGCCTTCAGTTGTCAGGATGGCAGACACGTCGGTCACCAGCCCCTGGCGGTCGAAGGCTGTAACCTGCACTCGAACCGGATAAGTGCGCGTAACCGAACCCCATGAAACTTTTACCAGTCGTTCACGTTCGTTGGAGCGCAATATATTCGGACAGTCCATACGATGAACAGTAGCTCCGCGGCCGCGGGTGATGTAACCGATGATTGGATCACCCGGCATGGGGTTGCAGCATTTGGCTGAAACGGTCAACAGTCCGTGGAGTCCCACCACCGCGATGGCGTCTGTAGTGTTGCTATCCGCCTTGGGAGGAGAAGTCTGGATTTCCTCTTCTAGCTGAATTTCCTGATCGGAAATGGCATTGATGATGTGGCTCATCGCCAGATCGCCGCAGCCCAAATCGACGAACATTTCATCCGGGTTCTTGTACTCGACCTGTCTGGCTAATATCTCCAGGTTCTTGTCACTTAAGCCCAATCTGCGCAGTTCCCGTTCGAGCATGTTGCGACCCTGGGCCAGGTTTTGGTCTCGGTCTTCTTTTTTGAACCAGGCTTTGATCTTGGCGCGGGCGCGCTGAGTTCTTACCAGGCTCAGGCTGGGATTTAGCCAATCTCGACTTGGGCCACCGTGTTTGGATGTCAGGATTTCCACCCGTTCGCCGGTTTTAAAAACGTGATCAAGCGGAACGAGTTTACCGTCAATTTTTGCACCCCGGCAGCGGTGGCCGATATCTGTATGGACGTGATAGGCAAAGTCAATCGGGGTAGAACCAGCGGGCAAGTCGATGATATCGCCTTTAGGCGTAAATACATATACACGGTCTTCGAAAACATCCGATTTCATGGAGTCAACGAATTCCTGGGCATCATTGACATCCTGATTCCACTCCATCATAGAGCGCAGCCACAGGATGTGCTGTTCGTATTTTTGATCGACCTTGGTGCCGCCCTCTTTATAACGCCAGTGGGCAGCGATGCCAAACTCAGAATTTTGGTGCATTTCCGGTGTGCGGATTTGTACTTCCAACGGTTTGCCGTCATCATAGATAACCGCTGTGTGCAGAGATTGGTAGAAATTATCCTTTGGCGCGGCGATGTAATCGTCAAATTCGCCGGGAATGGGGCGCCAGTGGTTGTGAATGATGCCCAGCGAAGCATAGCATGCCGGGACGTCTGGAACCATTAGCCGGACACCACGCAGGTCGCGCACCATTTCGAAGGATTTGTCCTTCTTCAGCATTTTCTTGTAAATTGAGTAAATGTGCTTGGGCCGCCCTGTGATTTCAACTTTGATACCGGCTTGGTTCAGCGCTCTGAATAAATGCTCGATGATTTCTGTGATTTGCTCCTCTCGCACGCTGCGTCGGTCGGAGATTTGATCGGCGATTTCCTTGTATTTTTCCGGATTGACGTAGCGGAAGGATAAATCTTCCAGTTCCCATTTCATTTGCCAGATACCAAGACGGTTTGCAAGGGGTGCGTGGATATCCAGGGTTTCCTGTGCGATGCGTTTTTGTTTTTCGGGCTTTGTAAAGCCCAGTGTACGCATATTGTGCAGCCGGTCCGCAAGTTTGATCAACACCACCCGCACGTCATCATTCATCGCCAAGAAGGTCTTGCGGATAGCTTCAAAATTGATTTGTTTTTTGTGCTTGGATATCT
>CAIWAX010000175.1 GCA_903910795.1 uncultured Anaerolineae bacterium | reverse complement strand
GGAATATCTCGCGGCGCATGGACACGTTTCAATCCACGCCTCCCGTGAGGGAGGCGACTGACATGGACGCGGCCCTGTTGGAAATCTGCAAGTTTCAAACCACGCCTCCCGTGAGGGAGGCGACCCGCATAAAGATCAATTACATCCAGCGGTTTTGGGTTTCAATCCACGCCTCCCGTGAGGGAGGCGACTTGACAAGATATTTTCATAGGGAGTGTGCTTTATGTTTCAATCCACGCCTCCCGTGAGGGAGGCGACGGCAATATCTGGCGTGCAAACGTGAATCCATGCCAGATATTGGTATTCGTTTTTGTCATTTATTTCAAAATCCCAATAAAAGTGGTGCTGATCGAGAATTATGCGGTTTTCAAGGTGCAATTTTCATGCGAACCTGCCAGGGTTTCTCTGTTCGCTTACGGTTCGCAAATCATTTTCAGGCGATTAAGGGTCCTTCCAAATCGAGACTGGCTTTTGCGCCAACATGCTCCACGCGCTTGCGCCAATCATCGCCCAGATAATAATAACGCAGGCTGTCCTTTTCCGGGTCGATCAGTTTTTCCAAACTGATTTGTAATTGCTTCATGCGCGCCGGGTCAATGATACATTCAAAAACCGAATTTTGTACGCGCTGACCGTAATTCAGGCAGGCTTTTGCCACCTTGCGCAAACGCTTTTGCCCGGCCGGGGTCTCGGTATTGACATCGTAGGTAATCAGCACCATCATGGCGTTAACTCCAGAAAAAAGGCGGGTAGGCATCCAGGTCGCCGCGCAGAAAGCGCGCCAGCAACATGGCCTGGACATGTGGGATCAGCCCAAATGGAATGCGTTCTTTGAGGTAGGGATGCATAATCTCTTCCTTTTTCCGTTCCTGCCAGGTGGTCAGTACGGTTTTACGCGTGTCATCATCCATCAAAATGCCGCCGCTTTCTTTCTGGAGAAAGCCCTTGCCAGTCACCTGTTTGCGATTGACAAGCGAAAGCGCCAGCCGGTCGGCAAAAACCGGGCGCAGTTCCTCCATCAAATCGAGCGCCAGGGAGGGTCGCCCTGGGCGATCCTGGTGCAGGAAACCCACGTACGGGTCGAGCCCAACCGCTTCGAGGGCCGAAGCCACCTCGTTTGTCAACAGGGTGTATAAAAATGACATCAGCGAGTTCATGTTGTCCAGCGGCGGGCGGCGCGAACGTTCTTTGAAGCTGAAATCGCCGCGCTGCTGCAAAATGAGCTGGTCAAATATGCCAAAATAGAGTTTGGCAGCGCTGCCCTCAAAACCCATCAGGTCAGGCACTGTTTTACAGGTGGGGATCTGCAGCAGAATTTCTTTCAAGGCCGCCGAGACGGTGCCCAGAGCCTCCACATCCACCAGCATGGCATGATCTCGGCGCGCGCGCTCGATCACTTTGCGGCAGTTTGCGATTTTTCCAAGCAAAAATGAGACCGCAATCGGTACACTGGCGGCTTCCTGTTCTGAAACCTGATATTGTTTTTTGCGCAGCAGCACATTGCCCCGCACCTTGCCTGTCACCCGCGCCTGGAAGCGCCCGTTGGGGGTCAGGAAACATAATCCAATATTGTGCTCGGCGCAGGCGCCCATCAAGGCCGGGCTGGCGCCCAGGTAGTTGAAGCAAACGATATTCTCCAGATTGTGAAGCGGCAGGCGCGTGGACGCTGACGCGTGCTCATCTTTTTTGATCACCACGTTTTCACCATCCAGGGATAGATAGGCTTCGGGTGTTGTGACGTATAAAACATTGGCAAGTTGTTTCACGGTTCAGGCGCTTTCGATTTGCTGGTGGATGTAACGGGAGGCTGGAACAATTTTTTCTTGCAGTTCCGGCAGGCAAACATCTGCCAGCGAACAGGAGCGGCAAGCTTTGGACGTTTTGACGCGCGGGGTATAGCCGCGTTGAAAATAGGCGTGCATTTCTTCGGCCATGCTGCGCACCAATTCGCGCAGTTCGGCGGTCAGTTCAACCGCCAGGCGGTGGCGGGTTTCGCCGTAATACAACCAACCGGCCGGGATGCTGACGGACAGCATTTCTTCCAGGCAGATGGCCTGGGCGCAGAGCTGGGCCTCATCACAGGGGTCGCGCTTTTCATGACCGCGTTTGTATTCCACCGGGGCGGCCAGGTACAGCCCCGAGCGTCCCGGCAGTTTGACGCCCTCGGGCGATTCTGTAAACTCAACCACATCGCATACGCCCGACAGCCCCAGGCGGTAGGATGCTACCGGCACGGCGCGGGCGGTGATCTGCCCGCCGCGCGTCTCGGTAAAAAAGGGGTCATCCACGCGTTTATGAAGCTGTTTGCCTTCCACCGTCAGGACATTTTCCTTCCACTGCTGTTCGATGTGGATCAGCGCCCACTGGCGGCGGCAAAAGATGAAGTGCTGGATGCCGGAGAGCGGCAAGAGTTCGTCGGAGGTGTATTCGGGTTTCATTATCGTTTGGGCAGCATGGATGAATGTGTTAAAATCAAAGCTGGAGGCAGTCAGGATATGAAATCGACATCACCACGTGACCAATTGCACAAGCAGATTGACCTGTTGCCAGATGAGCTGGTACAACAAATTGCTGATTTCGCACTTTTCCTGCTGGCAAAGCGTAAAGCCGCGCCCAAATACGAAGACTGGAATGAGCAGCAGTGGAACAACTTCGCGCTTGAGCAATTTTTCCGAGAAGAAGACGATGAGGTAACTTACACCATCGCAGATGCCAAAGAAGTATATCGCCCATGAAACCCGGTGAAATTGTCCTGCTTCGCTTTCCGCAAGCCGACCTGGTTGCCGGGAAACTTCGCCCTGCTCTGGTGATCGCCATTGCGCCAGGCCGCCATCCGGATATATTGCTGTCGCTGATCACCTCGCGTGCATACCAGGAAACACCTGATTTCGACGAAGTGATTGATGCGACGGAATCCGATTTCGCATCCAGCGGGTTGAAGGCGCGCTCCCTTATTCGTCTGGCGCGCCTGGTCAGCGTGGAAGATACGGTGATCAACGCCCGGCTGGGTGAAATCTCACCTGAACGGCTGCGCCGCATCAAAAAGCGCCTGATCGACTGGCTCAAGAAGTAGGTTCGTTCCATTTTGTTTTACTCAATTTCATGGCCGCCGGGCAACCCCGGCGGTTTTTGCAGGGCAGGTGACGGACATGTGAAAATGTCCGTCACCTGCCAGATCACAGGCTATTTTTCGATGATCGTCACGCCATCCGGAGCCGTGCCCACGCTGATATCATAATCGCTGAACTGACGCGGCGGGTTGGCTTCGGCCTTCTTGCTGACCTTGACCAGTTCAAACAATTTGTGTGAGGGAGCGTTGCCGAGTTCGCTGGCGTGCTTGAAAATCACCAGTTTGCGGGAGGCCATCTTGCCGCGCGCCGCCGAGTGATCATGCTCGAACATGTTGATGAGCGCCTCCCACAGCAAGTCCAGGTCTTCTGCCGAAAAACCGGTGCCTTTTGTGGCGTCATTGGCGAGTTTGGCCGAAACATAGCCTTCGGCGCGATAGAGACCGTAAGGTACGATGTGCTTGCGGCCCATGGTGCGCTCTTTTTCCGCATCCTCAATCTTTGTAACGGTCTGGCGGGTGATGGTGACTTCCTGCTGAATGATAGGGTCGATGCTGCGCGAGAAGTTAATTTGCACCGGGCCGCGCACCTGGCCGCAGTTGTCGCCGGTCATCATGACCGCCCCAAAGGTGCGAACATCAAAAAAGTTTTGGCACATCCACTGGCGTGCTTCGTTGACTTTTTCAGATTTTGCCTTGTCCCCTGTTTTCATTCCGGCGGCTGCGTAGGCTTCGACGTGATTCTGATTGAGCGGAGTACCTTCCTTGATATAAATCCGGTAGCCGCTAGAGTCGCCTTTGACCAGTTCAGCATAATTGCGGATCTTGCGTTTCAGACAGACATCGGTCACGATCCCGTAACCGGTTTCCGGGTCGATGCGCGGCATATTGCCGGCATCCGGGTCGCCGTTGGGGTTGCCATTCTCGACATCATAAAGCAGGACAAATTCGTAGCGGTTGGAAATGGGGGTAGTCATTTTATTTTTTCCTTTGGGTGATTAGTTAGTTTGGGATGAAGTGGATTCTGCAGGCGAGTCATGTTTGACATAAAAGGCCGCGCGCTGGTGGTAGTAACCGAGAACAAAGATGCCCTGCTCATCGAGTGTCAGGCGCGCTGGGATGGGGTTGCTCTGCACATCCAGCAAGCCTAAAATATCCTGAATACGCCGGTCACTGTTGTAACCGTATTCAGCCTTGGCGATGTGGTGCTGCGATAGCCGCAAGAGTACCGGGAAAACGCTGGCGGGCGAAGCGCAGGCGGATGTGAAATAGCGGTCTTTGATGCTGGCGTTTACATCCCCAATCGCCTCCTGTTGGACTTTTTCAAGCACGGCGAACAAACGGCCCAGCACATAGGCGGGGGTAGTGGCCTGTTCATTGAGCGACATAATAAGAACCTCCTGATATTTACCTTGATTGCGATATTTGCGAATGAGAAAAGCTTTAATCATCGCGGCGCGCACATAGCCAATTTTGTGGATGTGTTTCTGGTCGTCATCCATGTCAGCGCGGATACGGTTGATGATGGCATAGTAAAGCGCTGCCGGGTAAGGCGCGCCGGTCAAAATCGAGCGCATCAACGCACCCGCCATCAGCGGCGAAGCGTCTTTATCTTTGGATTTCTGCGAAACCGTTTCCTGGAGAATGTGCCCAACGGTGATGTAAGCGGGCTGGTTGTCATATTCCTTGACGATTTCCAGATCGCGGTAATGCTGCAGCATACGCTCAATGATTTTTTGAAAAGGATCGGTCAGGAAGAAGCGCACCGAAACCCGCGCCGCATTCGGGGCCAGCCCAAGCACATAGAAATGCGGGTTCTCGCCTGCCAGGTTTTTCAGCAGGGCATCCAAATCCAGCTTTTGCACTTTCTTAACCTTTTCGGCAACTTTCTTCAGCTCCTTTTCGATATTTTTGCGGCCTTCCTGGTCAATAACAGGGATTTCCTCGTCAACAATTTGCGGCGCGAAAATGCCCTCAAAAGCATCAGCAAAGCCTCTTTTTTCACTTTCCGCCCAATAAACCACGGTCGTATCACCAATGGTGATTTTCCTGTTTGGATTGGCAGAAGAAAGCAGGTAATTGAGCGCGGTGGTATAGGCAAAAGCTGCCTTTTCGCTGACAGGAGAGTTTTGCCCCTGTTCTCGGTGATAAGACTCGTAAGCGCGGGCATTGAAACCCACCAACGACGCACCGGTCGGATTGGCATCCTTAATCCCTTTCAGGCTGGGATGCAGGCGGGCAATCGGGGCAACTTCGCCAGTCACCAAGCACTGCCCAGGTACGGCATCTTTCCCTGCCTTGTAGGCATCCCAAACCTGCTTAATCAGCGGGTCGTCTTGCGCAAACTTCTCACGAAACATGAACACAATATTGCCGCCCAGCAGCAAGGTTTCCAGGTTGGACGCAACGGACGGGAGTTCGCGTCCTTTGAGTGGATCGTAAGTATCCAAAAACGCCAAAACAGCGCGGGCTGTGTCACAATCAGCCCTGGGCAACAAATCCTGGTGTAATTTACGAAAAACCTCGAACCGTTTGGGGCCAAAGTCAGCATCGCCTTTTTCGGTAATGCCGAGAGCATAGGCGCTATTTTCGCACATGAAATTAGCGCTGATTCCAGATGTTTTCTTCACCTGTTCCGGCACAATCATGCGCCGGGGTTTTTCCAGCGTTTTATTGCCAGCCTGTACCTGCCGAAACAGCGGGAAAATATCCAGCAATTCACCCTGCGCCGAAAGATTGAGCGCAAAACTGACCCCGGCCGTGCTGTAGTTGGGTGGGGCAATATCGCTTTCCGGGTCTTGCGAAAGGATGTCGTAATAACGCGCCAGTGCCTGTAAAATCATCGCCGCACCTCCACGCCTTTCAGGTCAATCACCCCGTCGCGCAGTTCGGCCTTGAAAAACGTAGGCTGAATGTCGCGCGGGTCAGAAAAATCCAGGTCATACAACATCCAACCCAGGTCGCGGTTGCCCACTTGACTTTGGGGGAACGGTTGGCCTTCTTCGATGATTTCGACTTTTGCGCCAAATTCGCGGGTTCCAAGGCACGGCGCGTGAAATTGCTGCCCGGTACGCAAGTGCCGCAGGATAATGTTGTAGTGTTTCGCCACAGTATCTTCTTCGCCTGCCTTGCCGGTCAGCTCAAAGTGCGCTTCAAGAATATAGTCCACATTCCTTAATACCATCGCGGCGCGCTGTTGGCGGGCGTCGGTGGCGGATATATAAGGTTTGCCGGTTGAAGCTTTTTCGCTTACCTCGTTGCGCCGAATGTTGGTGAACTCGATCTCGTTCAAAACGTGAATTTTGTCGATCACCCAGCGGATGGCGGGCTTCCAATACACCGCCTCTATGATCCCGCGGGCTGCTGAGGGAGTGATAACCTCGTAGCTGACCCGTTCCACCTTCATTTCCGGCCGGGTAAACAGAGCATACTCACCGCGCACACGTACTTTGATACCGTATCCCATCTGTGTTGCCTCCTTTCTATTTCAATCGAAAAAGATTGCTGCCCCGCCATCGCTGGCAGGCAGGCTAATACCGGTTTTTTCGTCATAAAAACTCATATCATTGAGAACTGGGTAAGCGTCTGCGGCCATTTCAATCACTCCCTGAACGTTCAAAGCTTCAAATTCCCGTTCGTAAATATTGACAGTGTAACTCTGCAACTGGCGCAAAATCTTCGTTGGATGTGGCATAAAGGCCAGCTTTTTGATTAATTCCCGCGCTTCGTCGTTATAAGGGATGATGACCGCCACAGTATTATTATCTATCAATTTGAACTTTTCCGCTGCTGTCTTGAAGTCAAATCCGTCGTTTCTATTCAAATGAGTCAATATCTCTTTGGCGTCGGCTGAACGTTGCGAGTCTTGCAGCACATCCAGCAGGGAAAAATAAGCTCGAATCGCTGCCATTGAAGCCGGGTCGGCACCATGTTCGCGCAAAATGCTACGGGCGGCTTCGGCAGTCTGTTTGATGAAGGTGGGTGTACGTTTGATGAATTTGGTATCCGGTTCGAAAACAAACATCTCACCACCTTGCGGGTTTTGTCCTTCCCGGTTCACACGCCCCGCCGCCTGGATGATTGAATCCAGCCCAGCCAGGGCGCGGAATCCTACGGGGAAATCCACATCAATCCCGGCTTCCATCACCTGGGTTGAAACCACCCGGCAGGGTTCGCCGTTTTTCAGCCGGTTGCGAACCTCCAGCAAGACAGTTTTTCTGTGCGCGGGGCACATCAACGTGGAGAGATGGAAGCGGCCATTGTCTGCCAGCTTGTCAAATAATCCTTTGGCGTGTTTACGCGTGTTGACAATGCACAAAGCCTGTTCATGCGCATGGATACATTCCAGTAATTCATCGTCTGTGAGTGTGCCAGATTGTTTCACCTGAACACGCTTGTAAAAATTGAATAATCCCTGCGTGTCGGGAACCAACTCAGTGAAATCAGGCATTTCTGGCATAAACTGCTTCAAAATGGGCTGGGTGGCCGTGCAAAATACCGCACTTGCGCCATAATTTAAAATCAATTCTTGCAGCGCCAGCATACAGGGTTTCATAAACTCACGCGGCAGGGTCTGCGCTTCGTCAAAAATAATCACGCTTTTGGCCAGGTTGTGCAATTTGCGACAGCGTGATTTCTTATTGGCAAAGAGCGATTCAAAGAACTGCACATTGGTTGTCACAATGATCGGAATATCCCAATTTTCGGCTGCCAGTTTGAGCTTTTCATCAGCCTGGTTGGTTTCATCATCCTGTCCTTCGAGGCTGGCACGCCGTTTCACTTGCTCCCAATCAAAATTGGAGTGATGTTCCAGGACATTTTCTTCGCCCAGGCAGCCTTTGAATACCGCCGCATTTTGCTCGATAATGCTGGTGAACGGGATGACATAGACGATGCGCTTTAATCCATGCTTGACAGCATGATTAAGCGCGAATGCCATCGAAGCCAGGGTCTTTCCGCCGCCAGTGGGAATGGTCAAAGTAAAAATACCCTGCGGCAGATCGGATTTTGCGAGGCAGGCGTTCAAAGTCTCGCTGCGTTTCTGGTTAATGGCCGTTTGTGGATGATCAAACTGATGCAGAAAATTATTAAAACGAGCGTTCAGTATCTCTATGCTTTCATACCCACCGCGTGGCTTTTCGCCCTCGTTGCAAAAGGTTTCTGTTTCCAGCCAATCTGCATCCACCAGGGTGGAATAGAGCATACGAGTCAGGAAAGAACACGAAAACCCCATATTTTGAGTTCGCTTGAGCGCCAACGCCGGCAGGCTCAACGAGGAAATATCAATTTCAGTTTTGTAGGCGCTGTAATCTTGCAGTTTCGTTTTTTCAGGATTCCGCCGCGCAAGCAGCGTGCCTTCCCCGCCCACATCGGTCAAACTGCCATAATCTGGCAAGCCGCCATGATGTCCGGCAATCGCGTAAGCCAGAATAAGCGCCTGCCATTTCTGCGTTTGGCCGTACAGCTTCCAGATTTCTTGCGCCCCGGCGGTGGCATGATCCACCCGGTATTTTGCGCCATCCAGCCGGCGCTGGAAAGCCAGCGAATATTTGCCCAGGTCATGCGCCAATCCAGCAATTCGCGCTAATTCCGAAATTTCGGCATCCTTTCCCAAATCAGCCGCCATTTTGGCGGTATTGTTCAGGTGGTCAACCAGGCGTTGCCATTCAGATTTATCCGCTCCATCTTTGGTGTGGGCATAAAACAGGTTTTGAGTATTGTCTACCACCACCTTATACAGCCTCGCCATTCTTCTTACCTCCCTCTCCAGCGCCTTCCTCAGACTCTCCGGCTCCAGCACTTCCACATCTGCACCCCAGCCGCGCACCCAGGGCAGCATTTCGCGCCATTCAGCGATTTCCGCGCTCCATTCACAGCCGCCATCCGGCAGGTCGGTGACGCGCTCCAGCGGATGCCAGATGCTTTCCTTGACCCGCCGGGTGACATCCCGATTGAAACGCAGCCGTACCGTGACCGGGGCCTTGTCGCCAAACCAGATGCCCCAGGCGTGTCTTAACATTTCCTGATCATCAAATTTAGCCGGGAGTTCAAACCCCTCCCCCGAAAGCACCGCCGTTTCGATCCGATCGATCTTGAAGGGGATGATTTTCTCGGTCACGTCACTGAGCGCAATCACATAAACGCTGTCGCTCCACAGGGATGGTTCTATTAAATAGGGGCTGATGACGTGGTTGATAAAATCCTGGCTGTCCAGGCGCTGGTAGCGAATCCGCACCTTTTTTTGCTCCACCCAGGCCTTGGCCAAGATTTCCAGAATTTTAACGCGTTCTGAATCCTGCTCCTGCTTCAACAGAATTTCCGCAGCTTTCAACAGGCGCCCGGTCATCGGCTGGCGCAAGGCCGCCGCCAATTTTTCGAGCGCGCTGGCGGTGTGCGGCTGGTGAAAGCGGGTTTGGCGGGAAGTTTTGCGCGCCGACAGATACAGGGCCAGCGCCTCGTGCAAGTTGACCTTGATTTCAGAGATCAGCCGCACCCGGTCGATATGGTAGCGGCCTTCGGCGTCTTGTTCGATGGGGTATTCAACGGTCAACTCCATCCTGTCACGATACACGGTGCTGCGATCCACATCCAGTCGCTCGGACATTTCCATATCCGTAAATGCGCGCTGGATGTACAGCCGCTTCATTTCGTTCAAACGTTCTGCTTTGGTCATTGCGCTCATGGACACTCCTGCAACACGTTGTCTATAGAATATGCACTTATATATTCAGGATAGCATACCGGATTGCCGAATTCCGCAACGTTTTTTCATTTTCGTTGCGGACATTTTCATTTTGGTTTGAAGAACGGCCATAATCCTCCCTCTTCGTCTTCCATAAGATACAGGCCCCGATCTTCCAGAGCAGGTAACATGCGTGTCACGTCAGAACGATTCAATCCGAGCAAGCGGGCGATGAAGCCTGGTTTTTCCCCCGGATGCTGTTCAACTTTATTATAGATGCTTTCGATCGTTTTGTCTTGCGGTTTGCGCGCCATAAAAACACCTCGTATCGTGGAATTTCTTCCACTTTACAAGGTGTATGTTGCAGGTACTGCAACAAATGTGCCGGGCAACCCATTGAGCCGCGATTACACGACGATGCTGACCAGCTTGCCCTTGATCACGATGATCTTGCGGGGCGATTTGCCTTCCAACGCACGGATGACGCCTTCGGCGGCCAGCGCGGCGGCCTGGACGGTTTCGTCGCTGGCGTCGGCGGCCACGGTGATGCGGTCGCGCACCTTGCCGTTAATCTGCACGGCGATGCTGACCTCATCCTCTTTGGCGGCTTCCTCGTCCACGGCCGGCCAGGATTGGGTGTGGATGCTGTACTTCTGGCCGATTTCGGCCCACAGTTCTTCGGCGATGTGCGGCGCAACGGGCGCCATCATCTTCAGGTACAACTGCTGGGCTTCGATCCATTCCTTTGAGCCGGCCGCACCGGCTTCACGGGCCTTGTACATCTCGTTCAGCAGTTCCATCAGGGACGAGATGATGGTGTTGAACTCGAACTGTTCAAAGTTGCGGGTGACACGCCGCAGGGCCTGATGGGTCTTGCGCCGCAGGCTGCGCAGCGTTTCGGGCGTCGGGCTGCCGCTGGCGTTGTCGTCGGTAAACAGCGTCCAGGTGCGGCGGATCCAGCGGGCGGAGCCTTCGATGCCCTTGCTGTCCCAGGGTGCGCCCATTTCCCAGCGCGCGAAGAACATCAGGTAGGCGCGCACGGTATCTGAGCCATATTTGTCGACCAGAATATCCGGGGCGATGACGTTGCCACGGCTCTTGGACATTTTCTCGTTGTCTTCGCCCAGCACCATGCCCTGGTTGCGCAACTGCGTCATGGGCTCGTTGCCTTTGACAATGCCGATATCACGCAAGGCCTTGTGGAAGAAGCGCGTGTACAGCAGGTGCATGGTGGCATGTTCAATGCCGCCGGTGTAGGTATCGACCGGCATCCAGTAATCGTATTCCGTGGGATCAAAAGGGCCCTCGGCGTAATGCGAACTCAGGTAGCGCAGGTGGTACCAGGATGAGCACATGAAGGTGTCCATCGTGTCGGTTTCACGGGTAGCCGGGCCGCCGCATACCGGACAGGTAGTCTTCGACCAGGTGGGGTGCAGCTTCAGCGGGCTTTCGCCGGTCGGCTTCCATTCCACATCCTCGGGCAGGGTGACGGGCAACTGGTCATCGGGCACCGGGTTCCAGCCATGGATTGGGCAGTTGATCATCGGGATGGGCGAGCCCCAGTAGCGCTGGCGGCTGATCAGCCAGTCGCGGTAGCGGTAGTTGACGGTTTCCTTGCCGATGGACTGCTCTTCCAGCCAGTCGATGACCCTGGCGATGGAGGGGTTCTTGCGGCCTTTTTCGGTGTTGACCGGGATGCCATCCAGTTGGGCCGAGTTGATCATGATACCGTCGCCGATGAAGGCCGCCGGCATCGTGGCACCATCCGGTTCCGGGCCGCCTGGCGGGGCAATGACCGGGATGATGGTCAGGTTGAACTTGCGCGCGAAAGCGAAGTCGCGTTCATCGTGGGCCGGGACGGCCATGATGGCGCCGGTGCCGTAGCTCATCAGCACATAGTCAGCGATCCAAATCGGGATGCGGGCGTTGTTGACCGGGTTGATGGCATAGCCGCCGGTGAAGACGCCGGTCTTTTCCTTGTCAACTGCGCCGCGCTGGATGTCGGACTGGCGGGCGGCCTGGGCTTTGTATTCCGCCACGGCTGCCTTGTTTTCGGGCGTGGTGATTTTCTCGACCAGCGGGTGCTCGGGCGAGAAAACCATGAAGGTCGCGCCCCACAGCGTGTCGGGCCGGGTGGTGAAGATCTCCACCGGGTCACCAGCCTCGGTGTGGAAGGTGACGCTGGCGCCTTCGGAGCGGTCGATCCAGTTGGTTTGCAGGGTCTTGACGCGTTCCGGCCAATCCAGCCCGTCAAAGCTCAACAGTTCATCGGCATATTTGGTGGCCTTGAAGAACCACTGATCCAGGTCTTTCTTGATGACAGGCGTGCCGCAGCGTTCGCAGTGGCGGTCATCGCCCCAGACCTGTTCGCGTGCCAGGGTGGTGTTGCAGTTTGGGCAGAAGTCGACCGGCGACATTTTGCGGTAGGCCAGGCCGTGTTTGTACAGTTGGGTGAAGAACCACTCCGACCATTTGTAGTATTCGGGCTCGCACGAGACCATTTCGCGGCGCCAGTCGAACATGGCACCCATTGAACGCATCTGCTTGCGCATGCGCTCGATGTTGTCGCGGGTGCGTATCATGGGGTGGATGCCGCTCTTGATGGCGGCGTTTTCGGCGGGCAGGCCGAATGCGTCAAAACCCATCGGGAACAACACGTTGTAACCCTTCATGCGCAGGTAGCGGGCGCGGGCGTCCGAGGGGGTCATGGCGTACCAATGGCCGATGTGCAGATCGCCGCTCGGGTAGGGCAGCATGGTCAGGGCGTAGTATTTGGGTTTGGAGGAATCAATATCGGAATGGTACAGGCCGTCGGCTTCCCATTTGGCCTGCCATTTTTTTTCTATTTCGGTGAAAGTGTATGCTTTGGTCATTCTGGCCTCATGTTTGGTGGATCAAAACTTGCACAAAAAATAATAGAGCTTTACCCGCAAATTTGCGCAGAAAAAGACAATAAAAAATCTGCGGTAACACCTGTCCCGGTGTCCTATGATTTTATGGATGTCGATTCGGGAGGCTCGCAAGCAGCGGGCACGGCTTTGGGAAAGTCTGGTTGGTGGTCATTGTCAGCATACGAGCCTCCTTTTTTTGAAATTAAACAAAAATCCCTTCATCCACAACAGGGACGAAGGGTAAGCTCCGCGGTACCACCCGGTTTGCCAGCGCAAAGGCCGCCGGCCACTTTGGTTTGCGATAACGGGCAATCCCGGCGCTGACTACTGGGTTCACCAGCGCAGTCTCCTACAACAGGGGCAGGGCGAGTTCGGTCTGGGGTTCATCCTTGCAGATGCGCGCTCCCACGGGGCGCTGCGCCGGGCTTCCACCTCACTCTCCCAGCTCGCTGACGGGATAACCTACTACTCCGTGCCGTGACTTTTGAACATTATAACACGATCAAACCTTAGTTTTCGGGGCAGGTCAATGACCTGCCCCGGTGTTAGTGGACCCAGAGGGATTCGAACCCTCGACCTTCTCAATGCCATTGAGACGCGCTCCCAACTGCGCTATGGGCCCCTAAGCGACGGGTATTCTACTTGATAAACTCAAATCCGTCAACCAGTGGACCTGAGGGGATTCGAACCCCTGGCCTCCTCAGTGCGATTGAGGCGCGCTCCCAACTGCGCTACAGGCCCATCTTACAGCCCAACAATTCTATCTGAAGCAGGGGGGAATGTCAAGGAACGGTGAAAGGATTTTGTTTTGGTTTGTCAGTCTTTCGAGGCGCGGGCCACTTCATCGGGTTCGAAGATCACTTCTTCCCGCCCGATCAGCTTTTCCTGCACCTTGTGCACGATCAGGTTGAGATGACCCTCGTGGGCGACGAAGTCGAGATCATCGGCCGGCACCGTCAGCACCGGGCAGAGGGTGAAATTCGTGATCCAATTTTCGTACAGTCTATGCAGACCGGCCAGATATTCAGCGGTGATGGAGCGCTCATATTCGCGGCCGCGTTTGGAGATACGGCCCAGCAGGGTGGGTGTACTGGCGCGCAGGTAGATGACCAGGTCAGGCGGGGGCAGAAAGTGCAGCATAGTTTCGTACAATTCGCGGTAAGTGGCATGATCGCGCGGGTTGAGCGAGCCTTGCAAAAATAAATTCTGCGCGAAGACCTCGGCATCTTCGTAGATGCTGCGATCCTGAATGAGCGAGGTGGGGTGGTTGGCGATCTGGAGATGGGCACGCAGACGGTGAGTCAGAAAAAACACCTGCGAATGGAAGGACCAGGCGCTCATATCCTGGTAAAAATCAGCCAGGTAGGGGTTTTCCGCGACCGGTTCGTAGAATGGTTCCCAGCCCAGGCGGGTGCATAACAAATCGACCAGGGTCGATTTGCCGACACCGATATTCCCGGCAACCGCGACATACTTCTTCATAGATTCATTCCCGAACGGTTACTTCGCCGCCGCGAGTTCCTTGTCAATGATCTGTTGGAAGACTTCGTAGGGCTGCGCGCCGACTACGGCCAGCCCGTTCACGAAGAAAGTGGGCGTGGAGCTGACCCCCAGGCTGGAGGCAAACTTGACATCTGTATCGATCTCAGTTTTATAGCGGCGTTCGCTGACACACTGGTTGAACTTCGCCATGTCCAGCCCCAGGTCAGAGGCATATTTTACATAAGAACTCGACCCCAGGCCGTATTTTTGCCCGAAAAGCAGGTCATGGTATGGATAATACGCGTTTTGCTCACCGGCGCAGTTGGCGGCTTCGGCGGCGGGTTCCGCCTCGGGGTGGATGGAGTAGAGCGGGAAATCGCGGTAGACGAAGCGGATCTTGCCCTTGTAATCGGCCAGCAGACGGGCGCTGACTTGCTGGTTCCATTGCACACAGAACGGACACTGGTAATCGCTGAATTCCACGATGGTGACAGGGGCGTCCGCCGGGCCGAGGGAGGCGTTGCCGCCGTCCGGCACGGTGAAGCGTTTGGCGGTCTGGTCGAGGGTCACCTGGGTGTTGGCGGCGGTGGGGGACTGGCCCCAGACGACCCAGCCGCAGGTCAGACCCAGCAAAAACACAATTGGCAGGACGGTCAGCCAGGCGACCAGGCCGCCAGCTTTTACCGGCTCCGGCCGTCGTACCACGCGCCTCGTAACGGAAACCGGGACAGATGTGGGGCTGGCAGCCGCGCCAGCGGCCGGGCGATTGTTTGGCTCAGAAGTTGTCGGGGGGGTATTTTCATCCATGAGGGGAATTATAACCTGAATGAGAGGTGCAACGCACTTTCACGCTGGCAAGAGCTGCTCATCTTTAAAGCGCCTGGCCTGGCATGGTGCTGGCGCAATTGGTAAGTGCGTTGTACCTAAGTTGCACCTTTTTAATTCGATCCACGTATATCTTTGTGGAGAACTTTATACAAAGATATACCCGTACAAGGAGAATCAAAATGACAACAATCAAGCAACATCATCACACCCCCTGGTTCCTGTGGCCCTTTAAGGCGCTGTGGGTGCTGCTGACTACCATCGTTGAAATGGTCGGGCGCTTTGTGGCGATCGTGCTCGGCCTGGTGCTGATGCTGGCCGGGTTTCTGGTCAGCCTGACGGTCATCGGGGCCATCATCGGCATCCCGCTCTTTATCATCGGCGCGCTGTTGACCCTGAAGGGCATCTTCTAAACGAAAACTCCTGCCGGTCTGGCAGGAGTTTTCGTTTTATGTGGAAGAGCTTCAGGCGCGCTTTTCTTCAATCTTGCGCTGCGGCGGCAGAGAATTGTCCCTTTTGAGCGGGTTGAGTTCCTGCAGGCGGGTGCGCAGGCCGATCAGGGTCCTTTTTACCGGCGAAATGCGCAGTACCAGCAAGATCAGCGCGATCGAACCGTACAGCACCGGCTGGCTGATATTGCCCTGCAGGTGGAAGATGTCACCCTTGATCGAAAGTAGAAAATGTACCGCCACCAGCGGGGAGATGAAATAGACCAGGGTGTGCAGGCGTTTCCAGCTTTTGCCCAAGCGCTTCATCCAGTATTTGAAGGAAGTAACCGCCAGCGGCAGGAGCAGCAGGAAGGCCAGCAGGCCGATGATGATATACCACTTGGTGCCCACATCCCGCAGGATGGCGTTCATATTAAAGCCGTAATCCAACCCCCAGAAGATCAGCACATGCACGGCGGCGTACAGAAAGCCGTAATTTCCGAGCGCTTTGCGGCGCTGGAGCAGCTCCTTCCAACCGGCGATGGAGGCCAGCGGGGTGCAGGCCAGCGATAACAATAGGAAGGTCAGCGCCTGGATGCCGGTGCGTTGCTCGATGGCCTGAATGGGGTTGGCGGTCAGGTTGTTACGGTAGAAATCGAAGACCAGCAGGGCCAGGGGCGCCCAGCCGCCGATATGCACGATGATTTGGAGCAGACTCGGCTTCTTCATTGTTTAATAATTGGCTTTCAGATCCATGCCAGTGTACAGCGCGGCAACCTGCTTTTCGTAGCCGTTGAACATCAGGGTTGGCTGGCGCGAGAGTTCGCCAATCCGCCGTTCGGTGCTCTGCGACCAGCGCGGGTGATCGACCTGCGGGTTGACATTGGAATAAAAGCCGTATTCGTTGGGCGCGATGGTGCTCCACATGGTGGTGGGTTGGGTTGTGACCAGCTCGATCTTGATGACGGCTTTGATGGATTTAAAGCCATACTTCCAGGGCACCACCAGGCGCATCCCGCCGCCGTTCTGGGCGGGCAGTTCGCCGCCGTACATGCCGGTGGCCAGGAGGGTCAGATCGTTCATGGCTTCGTCGATGCGCAGACCTTCCTGGTAGGGCCAGGGATAAAGATTGTTCTTCTCGCCGGGCATTTCGCTCGGGCGGGTGATGGTTTCGAAACGCACATATTTCGCTTCAGCTTTGGGGTCGACTTCCTTGAGCAGTTTGGAGAGCGGGAAACCAACCCACGGGATGACCATGCTCCAGGCTTCCACGCAGCGCAGGCGGTAGATGCGCTCCGCGGGCTGGAACTTCTTGATCAAATCGTCAAGCGAATATTTCATGGGATTGTTGACCAGTCCATAGACTTCCACTTCCCAGGGTGAGGTCTTAAAGCCAGCCGCCAGCGGGGCAACACCGGCTTTATCCTCGGTAAACTCATAATAATTATTGTAGTTGGTGATGTCGTTGAACGAATTGACCTTGCTGCCGAGTTCGTCCGTTTTCTGGCCGATGGCTGCGCTGGCGGGCGAGCTGGTCGCGGTGGGCAGCGCGGCTGGCATGAGGCTCGGCGCGCAGGCGGCCAGCGTCAGGGCTCCAGCGGCCAAACCGGCCGCCTTCATAAAGTCACGGCGCGAGAGGTAGGCTTGTTTGGGGGTGATCTCGGAGGATTTAATTCCGAGGGAATGATAATTTTCTGGCATGTTTTTGCTCCTGATTATTTAAGGTTTCACGTTTTTCGTGGGGAAAAGCCTAAACACTAAGACCACCAGGTTCACGAAGAGAAAAGCTATAAAAAGTGTGTATTCACTTCCCATTGTGTACTTCGTGTCCGTTGTGTTGATGATTTTTTCCTTCACAGATTGGAGGATTGTAATTTGTAAAAGATTACCATATTAGTCTAAATATTCTATTAACTTTGCGGGGTGGGTTCAGCCAACAGGGCCTGAATGGCGGCCTCGGTCTCGAAATAATTGCCTTCGCCAATCTGCACATAACGGATATGACCGCTCTTGTCGATCAGGTACATGGCCGGCCAGTACTCGTTTTTGTAAGCCTTCCAGGTGGCGCCGTCATTATCCTGCGCCACGGGGTACAGGATGCCGTCATCCTTGACGGCCGCTTTGAGATTATCCAGGTTGGCTTCCTGGGCGAATTCGGGGAAATGATTGCCGATCACGACCAGCCCGGAAGAAGCATATTTGGCATGCCAGCCGCGCAGGGCGGGCAGAACGTGCTGGCAGTTGATGCACTCAAACGTCCACATATCCAGCAGCACGACCTTGCCGCGTAAATTTGCCAGGCGCAGCGGGGCATTCACGTTCAGCCAGGTGCTGTTGGTCAGTTCGGGGGCCGCGCCCATATCGGGCAGGCTGCTTCTTACCCCCATTGGAGGGGTTGCGGCCGGGTTATTCATCGCATCCGGAGGGTTCGTGTTGCCGCTGGACAGCGCGGCCGAGGGGGCGCAGGCTCCCAGCAAAAAGGCGATAACAACGAAAAATGAAACTTGTTTCATGGTTTTGTCTCCTCAAGTTTCATTCTAAAGAAAAAAGATTACGAAAGTCTTACGCAGAGATTATGGCGGCGTAAAGGACACGTGCCCTGTGGGTGCGAAATTGCGCCGCTCTGAAAAGACCGTGCAGAGTCATGAACAATTGCCGGAGGAAATTATTGTGCAATCTTGACGGTTGGGCCCGCGGCGGCTAATTGATAAAAGAGTGAGCCCATCATCTCGGCAGAATACGGCATGTCTCGTTCGATCCAATGGATTAACAGTTGATAGACCCCGCCAGATTCAAAGTCAATGATAAATTCCTGCAATTTTTCATTTGAATTGGTCTTTTCCTCGAGGGTGGTCAGCCGTGAAACTGCCATCGAAAAGTACATTCGCAGGCGTCCCCTGAAGGCTTCATGCAGGTCTGCCCGCATCACCATGCGCAGTGTTTCCGCGTTTCGCTCCCAATATTGGAAGATAAGGATGCAGTACTTCAGGCGGTCATAATTTCCTTCGGCGATTTTATTGGAAAACTCCTGGAAAAATTCCGCAAACACCAGATCCACCTGGCTGAGCAGCAGTTCCTCTTTGGAGCGATAGTGTAAATAAAAAGTGGGGCGTGATACCTGTGCGCGGTCAGCGATTTCGGTGATCTGGATATCCTTAAACGGTTTCTCTTGCATCAGTTGCAATAGAGCGGCATATAACCATCTGCGTGAGCGCAGCGCGCGCATGTCGGTGCTCGGTTTGATTGACATATTGGCTCCCGTGTAAATTATTTGACACACAAAAATAGTCATTCTTGACAGGATTTGTCCACTTCGCTTATTATACATGTGTAAATAAAAATACACAAGTAAAACAAGCGAATACGGGAGAGCAACATGAAAGTTGTCATTATTGGCGGAGGTTATGCTGGAACTGCCCTGGCAAAAGAACTTGATCCGGATTTTGATGTGACGCTGATTGAGAAGCGCGAGCGCTTCTTTCATAACTCTGGCTCGCTGCGGGCGGCGGTGGATGCCGGCTGGCTGCGAAAGTTATTCATCCCATACGATGCTCTGTTGAAGCGCGGCGGGATCCTGAACGCTAAAGTTGTGGATGTAAAACCGGATGAAGTGGTGCTGGAGGATGGGCAGCATTTGAAGTTTGACGCCCTGGTTCTGGCAACGGGTTCGAGTTATCCATTCCCGGCCAAAATGGCTTCGGACCGGGTGACGGAAGCGGAGGCCGCGGTGCGACTGGTGAACGAGCGGATCGCGCAGGCGAAAAGCATCCTGTTGATCGGGGCTGGCCCTGTCGGGATTGAACTGGCCGGGGAGATTGCCGAGCTGTATCCCGGCAAAACAGTCACGCTGATCGATCCAGGCGAAAGACTGCTGCCGGCCTTTCATCCAAAGCTGGGGGAACGTTTGTATGCAGGTTTACGCAAAATGGGCGTGCAGGTTTTGCTGGGCGAAAGGCTGGTGAAAATGCCCACTGAAACCAACGCCACGCAGGCTGTGCAGCCATCCATGCAAACAACCCTGACCGAAAAAGGCACCCGGATTGAAGCCGATCTGCACTTTTTATGTTTTGGGATGCAGATGAATACCACCTATCTCCAGCCCCATTTTGGCGATCTTCTCGACGAGCGCAAACAAGTGAGGGTCAATAGCCACCTTCAGGTGCAGGGCTATAAAAATATCTTTGCGATGGGCGATATCGTTAACACAGGCGAGCCCAAATTAATCACGACCGCCGATGCGCACGCCAGCCTGGTGGCTGAGAACTTGCGCAGGCTGGCGGCCAACAGACCGGACATGCTTGAGTACCGTCCCAGGCCGGTTGCCACTGTGGTTGTGCCGCTCGGTACATCGGGCGGAGCAGCGCAATTGCCGCTTGGTAAAAATGGGATTGTGCTGGGTGCCTGGGCGGCCAGCCTGATCAAGGGGAAAACCTTGCGGGCTCCGCAGCGTTGGCAGGCGCTTGGAGCGAAGCTGGAAGAAAAGAATTGAGGAACACCATGATGCGCAGTGCTTTGAAAAATAGTAGGAGAATTGACACTCATCAGCATATTCTGCCACCCGCTTATGCAAAATGGCTGAGCGTTCAGGGTATTCACCCCGGTGATATTGACTTGCCGCCCTGGTCGAAAGCGGCTGCGCTCAAAGTTATGGATAGCCATCATATTCAGACAGCCATCCTGTCGATATCCTCCCCGGGTGTGAATCTTGGCGAACCTGAAGTGGCGAGAGCGAAAGCCCGCGAAGTGAATGAATATACCGCCGAAGTTGTTCAATCAAACCCCAACCGCTTTGGCTTTTTTGCAACCCTGACCTTGCCGGATATGGAAGGCTCCATCTCCGAACTTAACTACGCCCTGGATGAATTACATGCCGATGGGGTCATCCTGCTGGCAAACAGCCGCGGCACCTATCTGGGGCATCCATCTTTCGAACCCCTTATGGCGGAGTTGAACCGTAGAAAGACCGTCGTATTCGTTCATCCGGATGAATTGCCGGGAGGATGTATCCCCGGCATCCCCGGCATCCCCGCCTTCGCGGCGGATTTTTTACTCGATACGACCAGGGCGGCCCTCAATCTGGTTCTGACAGGAGCCATGGAGCGCTATCCGGATATCAAAATGATCCTGGCGCATGCCGGCGGTTTTGTGCCGTATGCAGCGTACCGGCTGTTATTGCCAAAACTTCAGCGGGCGGGCTTCGTAAAGCGCATCTCGCTGGCCCTGCATCAGCAGGAGCAGTTGGATAAGGAGTTAAGCGTTTTCCGTAAGTTTTACTTTGACACTGCGTTATCCGCCTCTCCAACCGTTTTCCCAAGCCTGCTTGCTTTGGTTAACACCGATCACATCACTTATGGGAGTGACTGGCCGTTTGCCCCAACGGCGGCCGTCAATCTCTTCAATCATGAACTTGAAAATTATCGATTAATGGATGAACAGCGCACCGCGATCAATCGCGGGACAGCCGAAACACTCTTTCCACGCCTGGCTTAGAGCGGGATGGTAAAGATAAAGCGCGTGCCCTGGCTTGGGCTGCTTTCCACACTGATTTCGCCGCCGTGCGCCAGGATGATGCCGCGCGCAATCGCCAACCCCAGCCCGGCCCCGCCGGTGGCGCGGCTGCGCGATTTCTCCCCCCGATAAAATTGTTCAAAAATATGCGGCAGGTCTTCGGCGCGGATGCCCTCGCCCGTGTCGAAGACGCTGACTTCCACACTACCGGCCGCCCGCTGGGCGCTGACCTCCACCCGCCCACCGGGCGGCGTGTAGCGCAGGGCGTTGCCAACCAGGTTGTTGAGCACCCGCCCGATGCGTGCCGCGTCCATGCGCAGCGGGTCAAGACCGGGTTCAACCGTGCCGGCCAGGTGTACGGACTGACGCTGGGCCAGCTCGGAGAAACTCTCCAGCGTATCCGAGATCAGGTCGCCAAGCGAATCAGAAGCCAGCGCCAGCTTCAGCCCGCCCGCATCGATCTGAGCCATCTGAAACAGGTCGTCGATCAGCATGGAGAGTGAGCGGATATCGCGCCGGGCGATTTTCAGGTAGCGCTGCGCGGTTTGCGGATCGTCCACCATGCCGTCCGCCAGGGCTTCCAGCACGGCGCGCATGGAAGCCAGCGGGGTCTGGAGATCATGCCCCACCCAGGCGATCAGATCGGAGCGCAGGCGCTCGATTTCCTTTTGCTTTTC